>JAZNDB010000020.1:0-14243 GCA_045587845.1 Faecousia sp. | reverse complement strand
TCTAGCAAATTTTACTCAAGAATTTTCGTTGGCTGTTTTCGCTTAACGCTTAAACAATTCCATTTTATTAATTGTCCAAGGTGTTACTTGTTCGTCTTTGCGTTATTCAATTTACAAGGTACATCGCTTCCGGCCAAGCGGTGAGCTTGCTTATTCTACCACAACACTTTCCCCTTGTCAACATCTTTTTTTACTTTTTTGACGAATTTTTTCATTCTGTGAAAATCCACCAAAACCAGTCTCATTTCAGCGCAGATTACTGCTCACATCTGCCAGTGCATCCCCTGCGTCTATGGCAGATTCTTCGTGAATTGCCATATCTCCCAGGCTCACCATTCCGCACAGTTTTCCGTTTTCTACCACAGGAAGCCGACGGATTTGCAACCTTCCCATCAGGTGGGCTGCAACACCGATTTGCATATTCGGTTCTGCGGTTGTTACCTGCTGTGTCATCACCTGACGAACCTGCGTGTTTGACGGGAGCCGATTGGCAGCCAGGCATCGGGTAACAATATCCCGATCCGTAACTACCCCGCAGAGCTTCCCATTGGCGCACACAGGCAATACACCTATATTATATTGTGTCATTGTTCTTGCTGCCACCTCGACGCTTTCATTGGGGTGAATGGTTACCCCCGATTTGCTCATAATGTCCTTGATTTCCATAGCTTACCTCCTTTTTGAAAAAGTATTGACACACCTTATCTTTTTTATTCTTGTTTTTTATACAATCTTCTTAAAAACGGGCAATATTGGCTTGACCTTCCCACATATTATGGTATAATTGGTGCAGACAAAAACGATATACAAGGAGGAAAACTATGTATATTTACAGCAATACTTCTGCCAATCTGCTGTTTGTTGTAACTGACAAGCCTCTGGGCGATTTCAAGATTTACGACAAAGACGGAAAGGCTGTATCCTGTCCTGTTTTGGCTAGCGCTCCTCAGGAGGATGCTTATCGCGCAACTTTGGATGCATCCAACCTGGAACTGTGGACCCTTGACAAGCCCACTCTGTACACCTTCGAAACAGAGGGCACTTCGATTCGTTTCGGCCACTCCTCTCTGCGGACAATGCAAAACAAGATGGTTTTGTTCAATGACGCTCCCATCTATTTGAGAGGCTATATCCGTGGTATCGTGGCCCACGACCACCCCAATATGACCGGCGGAAGCGACTACGAGGCTGCAGTTAAGAACATTAAGCAGGCCAAGAAGTACGGCTTCAATCTGGTTCGTTTCCACAGCACCATTCCCTCCGAGGATTTTATGCGGGCAGCTGATGAGCTGGGTATGCTGGTGCACCTGGAAATCGGTTTTGTTTATGAGCGTGACGCAGGTGGCAACAAAATTAACTTCACCGTAGACAACGAGAAGTGGCTGGGTACTATTAACAAGTACCGCAACTGCCCCTCTCTGGCTATCATTTGTATTGGCAACGAGATGCACAACTCCGGCCGTTATCCCGAGGTGCGCAGACTCTACAACCAGGCCAAGTTCTTGTCGCCTGCCAAGCTGATTATGGACAACTCCGGCTGGGGTGAATACGACAGAACTACCGCCGATATCTTCAGCCAACATATCGCATACTTCTTCCCCTTCAAAAGCCACAAGGATATGTTTAAGACCGATGTGTGCTGGCACTTCAACGGCTCTGCTTATGAGGTTCCTATGACTGCAGAGGCAACCACCGGCAGTGGCAAGGTGGAAGTTCGCCGTGAGGCTATTCCCCTGCGTCCTGTTCTTGCTCACGAAGCTATACACTACATTGATATCCCTGACTATCAGGCGCTGAACGATAAGTTCGATGCTTTCGTAGCTAAAGTCGGTCCTGAATATGTGGAGAAGCACGAAATCAAGAAACCCGCATTTATGACCGAAATGCCCAAGCTGATTGCAAGAAAGGGTTTGACCGAGCGTCTGCCTGACTACCAGCAGGGTTCCTTCCTTTGGAAGAATATGGCTATGAAGATTTACTTAGAGGAGATGCGACTTTCCCACCTGTGCGGTTTTGAAATGCTCCAGTTCTCCGACTGTCTGAAGTACGAAAACAGAAACGGCATTGTTGACTGCTTCGACGACGACAAGAACATTGACTACAAGTGGTTCCGTCAGATGAATGACGATTTGGTTCTGCTGGCCGAGCTGGACAACGAGATTTCTTATGACAACGAGTGCATCACTGCAGATCTGTTTGCTTCCGACTTCCTGGCGCAGCCGGAGATTCGCGGTGACTACAAGCTGTGGCTGGATGACGAGCTGGTTTATGAAGGTCGTGACTATATGCTGGCCGGCGGTCTGCAGAAACTGGCAACCGTAAAGATTTCCGTTACGCCCAACGGCAAAGCCCAGATGCGGAATCTCCGCGCTGTGTTTGTCAGTGGCGATATCCGCGTAGAAAACCAGTGGAAGCTGTGGTTCTACCCTGTAAAGCAAGCCACAAGCTTGCCTCAGCTGCGGCTGCAGGAGGGTGCTCTGAAGACCTGGCTGCAGAAGGGTGAGAAGGCTTCTGACCTGGTTGTAACCGACACCTTGGACGAGAATGTATTCACCGATTTGGAAAACGGCAAGACCGTTGTTCTGTTCTACGAATACGGCGCAGGCAGAAACACCTGGCAGATGCCCGGCGCTTTGGAGCGCTTCAAGCCCTGTATTTGGGACCGTGGCAGCAACCTGGGTGGCATTATTCCCACTGAGGGTCTGCAGCAGGTTCTGGCCTCCGGCCGTTACTTCGATATGAACCTGCAGCCTCTGCTGGAGGCCGGCACAAAGGTGAATCTGGATTCCTGCCCCTTTGCTGTTACCGAGCTGTTCTCCGGCATTGACAAGCCTGTCCGCGACCGTATGAAGGGTCTGCGTCAGGGCATCAAGCACTTCATTGACGAAGATACTCTGAGAAAGTTCAGCCATCTGTTCTCTGTGCAGGTGGGTAAGGGTACTTTGATTGTGTGCACGCTGAACGTTTCCAATCCCGAGTCACCTGTTGTGGCAAATCTACTTTCCGCTTTGGTGGACAGTGCCGATCTGTTTAAGCCCGCTTGCAAGATCGAGGCAAGCCAGCTGCGTGATTGGCTGGAGACCACTATGGCCAACGGCCTGCGGCGCGAAGACACTATGAACCACTTCTGGGAACTGGACGACCGCATTGTGGAAGACACCCTGTTCTGGGAAGAAGTCAATGTAAACTTGGCTGGTATGAGTTCATAAAAACCAAGTAAGTTTTAAGGGCCATACTCCGGTGCGGAGTATGGCCCAAAACTCTGTTGACTAGTGAACTTATTATGCAAAAAATCCCCTGTCTTCCCGAGAAGGCAGGGGACCTTTTATGCTTTATTTAACCTCAAACACGCAAAGCGATTAAGCCTTGGGCAGCAGGTTCTCGTTAACGTTCCAGCAAACGTAGTAGGTACCGATCTGGCCGGCAACTACGAATTCATTAGCGTAGTCCTTCTTCAGGGCAGCGATTTCGTTGGTGGGAACATCGTCGATCAGGGCCCATGCGCCGTTCTTGAAGTTGGTCAGCATATTGTTAGCATCGTCGGACAAGTAGCACTTGATCTCGTTCATAGTAACCTTATCAGCATCGTGATAGGCAACGCTCTTTGTCAGAGTGATAACAGAGTCGTGCTCCCACCCGGAGATGGTGTAAGCACCGTTGCAGATGTAGGTCTCAGGCTTGGTAGCCCAGCCTTCCTGCTCCACAACATCCTTACGGACGGGGAAGTAGGTGGGGAATGCCAGCAGCTCGTTCCAGTAAGCAACAGCATTGTTCAGGGTAACTTCCAGAGTCTTGTCGTCCAGAGCCTTAACAGCCAGGTCTTCCTTGTTCTCGGTGCCGTAGCCCTTAACAACGTCGAACATATAGCCGTAGTCAGCGCCCAGTTCAGCAGAAGCAGCGCGCTTCCAAGCGTACTCAAAGTCACCAGCGGTCAGAGCCTTGCCGTCGGACCACTTCAGGCCATCCTTCAGAGTGTAGGTGTAGGTAACGGTGCCGTCGTCGTTAACCTTACCTTCGGGCAGTGCGGTAGCGCAGTCTGCAACCACGCTCAGCTTGCCGTCTGCACCCTGCTCCCACTTAGCCAGACCTGCGAACAGGTGAACCAGCATAGTAGCGCCGTCAACAGCAGAGTTCAGAGCGGGATCCAGAGTGTCGGGCTCGGAAGCCAGACATACGGGCAGGGAGTCGCCCTTGCCGTCAATAGTGGTGTTCTGGAAGTACTTGTAGCCCAAGGGGATGGAGTAGAAGCCCTCAACCTTGGAGCTGATCATATACAGGTCAGTGTAGTAGTAAACAGGAGTCAGGCAGCCGGTATCCATCAGCATATCCTCTGCCAGGTGCATCATAGAGTAACGCTTCTCCATATCGGAGCACTTCTTGATTTCGGAAATCAGAACATCATAGGTCTCAGCCCAGGTGCCCTTTTCAACCTTGATATCCAGACCGTAGGAGGTCAGGTCCAGGCTGTAAATCTTCAGATCCTTGTGTGCGCCCTTGCCGTACTGAACGTCGTTGTTGCCGGAGCCGGAGATCCACATATCCAGGAAGCAGATAGGATCGGTGTAGTCAGCAACCCAACCGTTACGAGCAACGGAGAACTGGCCGTCCTTACGGGTGTTCAGGAAGGTGTTCCACTCCTGGTTTTCCATAGTCATAGTGATGCCCACGGTAGCCAGTGCGCTCTGGATGTACTCGCCGATAGCCTTGTGGCCTTCGGAGGTGTTGTACAGGTACTTCAGAGTGGGAGCGTTGGTGAACTTAGCGCCGTCGTAGTCGTAGTACTTCTTCAGGATGGTGAGAGCCTCGTCGAAGTTAGCCTGGAATTTATCCTTGTCGACGCTGTAGTAGCCCTTGCCGCCGTTAGCGTTCAGAGCAAAGTTACCGCCGTTGTAGTCAGCCATGCCGTCAGCAACGAAGGTGTTAGCGGGAGTCTGGCCGCCCTGAGCGACAGACTCTACGATGTAGTTACGGTCCAGGAGCAGGCCCAGAGCGTAACGGATCTCAGCATTCGCAGCTTCGATCTCTTCGGGGGTAGTGGGCTTGACAGTTGCGGTGGATGCGCCGGCATTGCCGCCCTGAGGTGCGGGTGTCTTGGTACAAGCAACCATACTCAGAACCATCACAACAGCCAGAAGTAAAGCAAACAGTTTCTTCATCTTATTCTTTTCCCTTCTTCATTTTAATTTTGGAAATGCTTTTCCTTTTATATTCATACCTGTTTCTGGCACGGCACACCAAAAACAGGGACGAAACAAATTAGTTGATCTCTTCTGCCCTGTGACAGGCAACGAAGTGACCGGGAGCCAGTTCCTTCAGCTCAGGCATAGCCTCTGCGCAGGCGTCGCAAGCATAGGGGCAACGGGTGCGGAAGGGGCAGCCGGAAGGTGCATTCAAGGGGCTGGGAATATCACCGTGGAGCACAACACGCTGGTTGGCTCTTGCCACCTTGGGATCCGGAACGGGAACTGCAGACATCAAGCTCTTGGAGTAGGGATGCAGAGGACGATCATAGATCTCCTTGGCATCTGCCAGCTCTACCAGCTTACCTAAGTACATAACTGCAATCCGATCGGAAATATGACGAACAACCAGCAGATCGTGGGCAATAAACAGGTATGTCAAATCCATTTCCCGTTGCAGCTCATCAAACATATTGATAACCTGCGCCTGAATAGAAACGTCCAGGGCAGAAACAGGCTCGTCACAGACCAGGAATTCGGGATTTGTCACCAGCGAACGGGCAATGCCGATACGCTGACGCTGACCGCCGGAGAACTCGTGGGCATAACGGCTGGCGTGTTCGGAGTTAAGTCCTACTTTTGCCATCATAGCCAGGATTTTCTCCTCGCGCTCTTTTTTGTCGGCGTACATCTTGTGGATATCCAATGGTTCGCCAATAATATCAGAAACGGTCATTCTGGGGTTCAAAGAGGAATAGGGATCCTGGAACACCATAGCCGTCTGCTTGCGGAATTCTGCAATATCCTGTTTGGTTTCAATTTTCTTGCCCTTAAACCAAACTTCGCCGCCGGTAGGCCTATACAGGTGCAGCAGTGTACGGCCAACAGTGGTCTTACCGCAGCCAGACTCACCTACAAGGCCCAGCGTTTCACCCTTGCGAATCGCAAAGGAAACATCATCCACGGCCTTCAGGGGCTTTGAGGAGAACATTCCGGTGTTGATGTTGAAGTACTCCTTCAGGTTCTTGACTTCAATCAAATTCTCTACGTGATTCACCCTTCCTCACCGCCTTCCATCTCACTCTTTACATTGACCCAGCAGCCTGCTGCGTGGTCTTCATTGATCTCCATACGAGGGCAACGCTCTCTCAGGCAAATCTTCATAGCAGCATCACAGCGAGGGGCAAAGGGACAACCGGCAGGCATATTCAACAGGTCGATGGGTGTTCCGCTGATAGGCTCCAGCGCCTCGTCGTCATTATTGACGGTGGGGATTGACCGCATCAGACCCTTGGTATACTCGTGGCGGGGATTATAGAAGATTTCATCGGCAGTGCCCTGCTCACAGATAGAGCCGGCATACATAACGATCACTTCATCGCACATCTGCGCCACAACACCCAGGTCGTGGGTAATCATAATAATTGCCATACCCAGCTCTTTCTGAAGGCTCTGCATCAGCTCCAGAATCTGGGCTTGAATGGTCACGTCCAAAGCGGTCGTGGGTTCATCGGCAATCAGGATATCCGGCTCACAAGCCAGCGCCATTGCAATCATAACTCTCTGACGCATACCGCCGGAGAACTCATAGGGATATTGCTTCATACGCTTCTCCGGCTCGTTTACGTTTACAAGACGGAGCATTTCCACCGCGCGGTCCCACGCCTGCTTTTTATTACGGGGCGTGTGGAGCATAATCGCCTCCATCAACTGGTGACCGATGGTATAGGTGGGATTCAAAGAAGTCATAGGATCCTGGAAAATGATAGAGACCTTATTGCCACGAATGGTCTTCATCACTTTTTCGCCGGCGCCAACCAGTTCCTGTCCATCAATTTTGATGGAGCCGGAGACGATTTTGCCGTTCTTTTCCAGAATCTGCATAATGGAATAAGCAGTAACGGATTTTCCGGAGCCGGATTCGCCTACGATACCTAAGACTTTACCGCGCTCCAAATTAAAGGATACGCCGTTAACCGCATTAACTGTACCCGCAGGGGTAGTAAAGGCAGTGTGCAGATCGCGCACTTCAAGTAATGCCATAACTTAACGTTCCTTTCTTTAGTGCTTCAGCTTGGGATCAAATGCGTCACGCAGACCGTCACCAAACAGGTTCAGGGACAAAACGATCAGGCTGATTACCACAGCGGGGATCACAAGCCGTAAGGGATAAGAGTTGATGCCATTCAGCGCATCCGATGCAAGGCTGCCCAGAGAAGGCATCGGCGCGTTAACGCCCAGGCCCAGGAAGGACAGATAGCTTTCTGTAAAGATTGCAGAGGGAATCTGCAGAGCAGTGGAAATAACCACCACACTGATACAGTTGGGCAGCAGGTGCTTCCGAATGATCCAACTGGGCTTGGCGCCGGCAGACTTTGCAGCCAGCACGTACTCCTGCTCACGAAGGGACAGAATCTGTCCACGAATCAAACGGGACATAGAAACCCAGTACAAAAGGGCAAACACAAAGAACAAACTGATCATATTGGCGCCAAGGCTGGCAAATATCGTTCCGTCAATAGCATTGCCCAAAGCCACCTTCATAACGGAGGCCAGCAAAATAACCATCAGGGTATCGGGCAGAGAGTAGATAATATCTACAATACGCATAATGATAATATCTACCTTACCGCCGATATAACCGGCAACAGAGCCCACAGTCATACCGATAATCAGCACAATGATACTTGCAAAAAAGCCGACAACCAGAGAAATTCTTGCGCCGTAAACCACACGGATAAAGTAGTCACGACCCTGGGAGTCTGTGCCGAAAATATGGGGAAATACAGAATAGCCTTGCTCAATCCACTGCTGCTCAGTTGTGCCATATGTAAACGGATCCAGGTTATTAAAAGAGGGGTCTACAGGACGGCCGGGGGTAACACCCAGCATCTGGTCGTAGGAATAGGGCCAAAACATAGGCAGGAATATGGAAGACAAAGTGATCAGCACCACAACAATAAAGCTGAGCGTGGCGATTTTGTTCTTCAGAAGACGCTTCACACCATCCTTAAAAAAGGTGCTGGAAGGACGCATCTGCACCATATATTCTTTCTCTGCATCGGTAGCCGGGATAAAATCATCCACATCCACATGCATAGAAAGCATCGGGAACGGGTTTTTCTTAAACTGCATGGATGATCCTCCTTACTCCAAAGTAATTCTGGGATCCACGACCTTATACATAATGTCGCTGATCAGATTCATAACAACAATCAATGTTGCCAGTACGATGGTTGTGCCCATAATGAGGGGATAGTCACGATCGGTAATAGAGCTTACAAATGCTCTGCCAATGCCGTTAACCGCAAAAATCTGCTCCACAACCAAAGAGCCTGTAACAATATAGGCCAGCATAGGTCCCAAGTAGGTAATAACGGGAATCAGGGAGTTCTTCAGCGCGTGACCGAAGATGATTTTTACGCCGGACACGCCCTTGGCGCGGGCGGTACGGATATAGTCCTGACCCAAAACGTCCAGCATAGAACTGCGGGTCAAACGGGTGATATAAGCAGTGGGATACAGAGCCAATGTGATGACAGGCAGAATAAATCCGCCCTCCATAGCGCCGTTGGCAGGCACCCAATGCAACTTCAATGCAAACATCAGTAAAAGCAATGTTCCTATAATAAAGGAAGGCATAGAAACAAAGGCTGTTGTGAATACCATAATTACTTTATCCACAATCTTATTGCGACGCAGCGCTGCCACAGCGCCCAAAACAATACCGGTGACCGTGGCGCAAGCTGCAGCAATCAGACCCAATCTCACAGACACCTTCATACCGTCGGAGATAATTTCCATAACTGTACGGCCGCGATTCTTCAGGGACGGACCAAAATCAAGGCGGGTCACAATATCCTTAAGGTATGTAAAGTACTGCTCAGGAACCGGTTTGTCCAGGCCGTATTTTGCATTCAGCGCAGCCTCAGCCGCCTCAGAAAGAGCCTTCTCTCCAAGAAACGGGCCGCCAGGAACAGCTCTGGTGACAAAGAAAGTAATGGTGATAACGATCCACACTGTCAGAACAGCCAGTGCCAACCGCTTTAAAATGTACAATAAAGTTTTGGAATTCATACTGTCTTTCCTTTCTTCAGTAAGAACCCCACGGCCGGGCAGTTTGATCTCCACAGCCGGGACCCCATATGTGATGGTATAATGACGGTTTTACTGTATAATGGGGTATTATACCATAACAGTATTTCTTAAATTAGTGATACGTCACTAACCTGCAAATTTCGGATAGTTTATCATAGTAGTGATAAATCGTCTGGAGGAGTTGTTATGGATACAAGAGAAGCCATTGCCAACCGCATTCGCCAGCTATGCAAAGAACGGGGAATCACCCCGAATGCCATCAGTAATATTTCCGCCGTCCCCCAAGCTACCGTCAAAAGCATACTCAACGGCGAAAGCAAAAACCCGGGTACCGTTACCCTGAAAAAGCTCTGCGACGGTTTCGAAATCACCCTTGGTGAATTCTTCTCGACCCCGGAATTTGACGCCTTGGAACAGGAGATTAAATAATTATTGAGAAGACCATACGCCTCTGCGGTCCCTTACAAAGCGCAAAAAAGACGACCCTCGTAGGTCGTCTTTTTTATGTGGGTAATTTTGCAGGTTTTAAGAAAACAATGTGTAATAATTAGGACTTTTGCACCCCACAAAGGCTCCCTTGTGTAAAGGAGAGACTGTCTCCACGTAGTGGTGACTGGGGAGTTTACTGAAAAATTCTCTCCCTGCACTTATTTGCCCGTGAGCGAGGTAAGTCCACTTCTGCATCAAAGCCTTGGATTTCCAGATTGCCCGCAATCTGACTATAAATCTCATATGCTTTGGCGTAGTTTCCCAGTTCCTCATAGCAGGA
Source organism: Faecousia sp. (assembly GCA_045587845.1). GTDB lineage: Bacteria > Bacillota > Clostridia > Oscillospirales > Oscillospiraceae > Faecousia. The sequence goes on along the minus strand of JAZNDB010000020.1, from coordinate 4,196 downwards.
AGCCATAGACCACGCCGCCGCCGTCCAATCGGGCTCCATTTCCAATGCCCGTTCCCAATGTGGAAATGCTTTATCGTAGTGTTTTGTAGCCCGTAGCACGTCGCCGGCGTATATGTGCAGCATTGCGCTCTCTGGGAATTTTACTACTGCCTTTTCTATCCATTTCCAAGCGGTGTCATAATCTTTAGCAAAGGAATATGCTTGTATCAGGCATATCCATTCCTGCAACTCGTTGCTGTCCGCCTCTACAAGTGGCAGGAATTTTCCGATACACTCTTGGTTTCGACCGATCTGGGAAAGAAAATATATTTTTTGCCGCTGCGTTGCCCAGTAGACCTCCGGAGCTTCTGTCGGTCCTTGATGGATTACTTGGTTAAAAATCTCTTCCGCTTTTTTGATGCATACCTGCATCATTTTCTGGTAGAGAAAGCCGTAGATTCGTAAGTCTTCTGCAGTGTATTCACCGGACTTTATCAATTTCTTATACTCTATATCCGCCCGAATGAAGTCTTCCGGTTTATGGCTGTTTTCAAAGACGCTACATAACCGCTGGGCGTAGTTAGCGTAGGCGACACTGGTTTCTTTATACAGGTCATCGATGGTGACACAATACAGCGCCGCAATCTTCGGGAGAATGGTTACATCCGGCAAGGTAGTGTTGCATTCCCAACGAGATACTGTCTGTGTGGTGATACCCAAAGCTTCTGCAGCCTGTTCCTGCGTTAGGTTTTTGGCAATACGGAATCGTTTTAAATTCTTGGAGAATACAGTCATACTATTTCATTCCTTTCAAAGATTAGAAGCTTCTGACTTCATTATAGCAAAAAGCAGAAACAAGTCCATATCTTGATTTGCGATTGGAATCTTGAATTTTGACTAGTATTTTGGGTAGCATTGCTGCGTGTACGCCGGAAGGGGGGAGCGAGGGAAGCGCTGCCTGTGGCAGATGAAGCGACCCGAGCGAGTGGCCGCGGTCGATAGCTGACGAAGGCTTTTCAAAGCCGAGGAAGATATCGGGCACCGCAACAGGACTCGTTTGCAAATAATCGTTCTGATTTCACAACCTAACGGCTGCGCTCCCAGAACGATGGACTCTCCCACGGGCTAAAAATTGCTCGCCAGCTCTCAATTTTTGCCCAGCCTTTGGCTGGGCCGCCCTTTCGAGTCCCTCGGTGTACCAAAAAAATCGCCATCCCGAATGGGATGACGATTTTTTTGGCACGCCGGAAGGGACTCGAACCCCCAACCCTCGGAACCGGAATCCGATGCTCTATCCATTGAGCCACCGGCGCATATCAAAGTCAAGCTATTATAGCAACCTTTTCCCTTTTTGTAAAGAGGTCTTCCTAAAAATTCACCCAGCTTTTTCCGCTTTCTTCCCAAAAATAGTTGTTTTTTTGTCAAAAGTGTGTTATACTCTCCTCAAAGTATCCAAATTCGGAGGTATTCTTATGGCTACACAGCATTTCCGTTCCGCCTTCCACGGTTTTAACCGGCAGGACGTGGTGCGTTACATCGAATTTCTGAACAATCAGCATAATGCCCAGATTGAGCAATTAAATAACCAACTGCAAAACACACGTTTCCCTGTTGACAGTGAACTGCAAGCCAAATTGGATGCCGCACTCGCCCGTTGCGCGCAACTGGAAGAACAATTGGCAAACACCCCTGTAAGCACCCAGGAAGAACTGGAAGCTTATCGCAGAGCAGAACGCACGGAGCGGATTGCCCAAGATCGTGCGCAGCAAATTTGCACCCAGGCCAATGCTATTTTGGCCGACACCACCATAAAGGCAGAAGCAGCCACCTCGCGGATTGCCGAGCTGGCTGCCCAGGCGCAGGCTCAGTCATTGGCCTATCAGGAAGCAATCGCCAACACTCAAGGCCTGTTCCAAGAGGCTGTGGACGCTCTCTACGCAATCAAATCCGAATAAAAGAAAGGGAAAGCAAGCGCTTTCCCTTTTTTGAGGTGTTTTATGGACGTATTCTATCCTAAATATTATGAACAGTTCTCCTGCATCGCCTCTGCCTGTCCCGATAGCTGCTGCAAAGAGTGGAGCGTCGATGTGGACGCGCAGAGCGCGGCTTTTTACCGCAGCCTTTCCGGTAGCTTGGGTGACCGTTTGCGTCAAGTATTACGAGATACCGATGATGGAACGGTTATGACCATTGAGAATGGTCGTTGTCCTATGTGGCGACAAGATGGCTTATGTCAAATTCAAAAGGAGTTAGGACATGACGCTCTATGCAAGGTTTGTCGGGAATTCCCTCGGTTGCGTCACGACTATGGCGACTTTGTCGAGCTTGGTTTAGAATTGTCTTGTCCCGAAGCCGCGCGGCTGATTTTGTCTGACCCAGATTTTTCATGGGAGACAAAAGTCACTCCGGATCTTGGCGAAGTTGAATATGACCAGGAAGCCATGGCCATCCTGCGTCGCACGCGCAAGGCATTTTGCGTTTTTCTTTCTACCACTTCCTTATCTGTTCCGCAGATTCTGTCAATTCTCCTGTTATACGCCTATGACGTGCAGGAAGAGTTGGACGGGGGTATTGCCGCAAACTTAGCGCCAGAGCAGTACCTTGCTGATATTGCAAAATTCCCGTTAATCGATGATGTTGAGAGTTTGCCTACCTTTTTCATGGCCTTGGAAATTCTTACACCCGGATGGAAAACGCGGCTACAAACGCCTGTGGGCGCGCCTGTTTGGGTTGAAGCACACAAAGCTTTATTGCGATATTTTATTGATCGTTACTGGTTGCAAGCCGTTTCTGATTTCGACATTGTATGCCGTGTCAAGTTTGCCGTTTCTGCCTGTATTTTAATTGGATGTTTAGGCGGAAATCTAATTGAAACTGCCCAGCTTTTCTCCAAGGAAATCGAAAACGATCCGGACAATGTGGAGGCTATCCTGGACGGTGCCTGCTCCGCACGCGTATTGACCGATTTGAATTTGTTAAGCTTATTGCTGGGCTAATACACAAAATTATAAATGCGAGGAGAATTGCTATGTATATAAGAAATTTCCGCGGTACAGACCTAGATGAGATTATCAGAATTTGGAATCGCACCATGCCCTACAATCCGATGAACAGGAAAACCTTCGTTAAGAACTTTCTCCTGGACCATAACTTCAATGATGAAGGCTTTTTCGTTGCAGAGGAAAACGGGGAAATCCTGGGTTATATCTATGCAATTATCCGCAGATTTCCTAAAGATGTAGGCGCTCCTATAGAGGAAAACAGAGGTTATATCAACGCAATCGGTTTAAAATACGATAAGGATATTCTGGGCGGTCTTGGCAATGTGCTCATAAAAGCTGCAGAAAACTACATCCAAAGCCACGGTCGGCAAACGGCCTATATGTCCAGCTATAAACCGAATTATATTTATCAAGGCATCAATACTTTATATCCGGATTACATATCCCTTTTTCAGCAGGCAGGCTATGCCGAAGCCGGCAGAAATATATCCATCAGTATCGACCTATTAAAATACGTACGCCCTGCTGCGATCGACGAGTTAAAGGCCACGCGGGAAGCTGAGGGGTTTGTGTTCACGGATATGAAAGACGAGTACATCCTCGAAACATTCAAGTATGCCTCCCCCGGTTTTAACCACCGGCTCAGAAGGATTATGCAGGAAACAATGGATTACGAAAAGTTTAAGCTGGTCGTATATGACGGAAAGGTAATTGGCGTGAATGTATTTGGCGACCCGTATAGCTGCGAAGAGCGATTTGGTCCGTTCAGCGTAGATGCAGAATTTCGCGGAAAAGGTTTAGGTCAAATTCTGCTTCACGACTGTCTGACCGAGATGAAAAACCGTGGTCTTCAAAAGGCTTGGTCACAAAGTACGCCTATGGACTCTACCGCCACCTTTGTCTATGCAAAGGCCGGTTTTCAACGCACCGGTGAGTATGTTATTTTCAAAAAAAATCTCGTTTAATATACGGTAGTCTGTAATTTTTCAATATTGGCGACCCAGTATGTCGGTTGGCAGATTTCTTTTGTTTTTTGGAAAAGTCCTTGACAAATGCCTGTCTAACTGTTATAATTCAAAAGCTGTCCGCAGTCGCGGGCGGAATTTGGGGGTATAGCTCAGCTGGGAGAGCGCTTGAATGGCATTCAAGAGGTCAGCGGTTCGATCCCGCTTATCTCCACCACCTAGTCCTGAAAACCATTGGTTTTCAGGACTT
>JAZNDB010000019.1:0-17210 GCA_045587845.1 Faecousia sp. | reverse complement strand
TGCCGTCCACACCGGCATTCTCAGCGATCTGACGGATGGGAGCCTGCAGAGCGGTGGCAATGATCTTTGCACCGGTCTTCTCGTCGCCAGTGAGCTTTGCAACCAGCTTCTCAACAGCTGCGATGGCATTGACCTGAGCGGTACCGCCGCCGGCCACGATGCCCTCTTCCACTGCAGCGCGGGTAGCGTTCAGAGCATCCTCAACACGCAGCTTCTTTTCCTTCATAGCAACCTCGGTCTGTGCGCCGACCTTAATGACAGCAACACCGCCGGCCAGCTTAGCCAGACGCTCCTGCAGCTTCTCACGGTCGTAGTCAGACTTGGTGGTAGCAATAGCAGCACGGATCTGATGTGCGCGGTCCTCGATGGCAGCCTTGTCACCGGCACCGTCCACGATGGTGGTGGTGTCCTTGGTAGCCACAACCTGACGGGCGCGGCCCAGGTCAGCCATAGTGGCATCGGTCAGCTCCATATTCAGCTGGCTGGAGATAACAGTACCACCGGTGAGCACTGCGATATCCTGCAGCATTTCCTTGCGGCGGTCGCCAAAGCCGGGAGCCTTGACGCAAACCACGTTGAAGTTACCCCGGAGGCGGGTGACAAGCAGTGTTGCCAGCGCATCGCCCTCTACGTCCTCAGCAATGATCATCAGCTTCTTGCCGGACTTGACAACAGGCTCCAGAATGGGCAGAATCTCCTGAATAGAGGCGATCTTCTTATCGGTAATCAGAATATAAGCATCGTCCAGAACGGCTTCCATCTTGTCGGTATCGGTGACCATATAGGGGGAGATGTAGCCACGGTCGAACTGCATACCCTCAACCACATCCAAACCGGTCTCGGCGGTCTTGGATTCTTCGATGGTGATAACACCCTCGGTACCAACCTTATCCATAGCCTCGGCAATCAGCGCGCCGATGGACTCGTCACCGGAGGAAACAGTGCCAACGCGGGCAATGTCAGCCGCGCCATTCACAGGAACGGAATGCTCCTTAATAGCGGCAACAGCAGCCTCAACAGCCTTTTCGATACCCTTGCGCATCACCATAGGGTTTGCGCCGGCGGACAGGTTCTTCAGACCTTCCCGGGTAATGGCCTGGGCCAGAACGGTAGCGGTGGTGGTACCGTCACCGGCAACATCGTTGGTCTTGGTAGCTACCTCACGAATGAGCTGGGCGCCCATATTCTCAAAGGGGTCTTCCAGCTCCACTTCCTTAGCGATAGTCACGCCGTCGTTGGTGACCAGGGGAGCGCCGAACTTCTTGCCCAGCACTACGTTGCGACCCTTGGGGCCCAGGGTAACTTTGACAGTATCGGCCAGCTGGTCGATTCCGTTTTGCAGCTTCTTACGGGCGTCTTCGCCGTAAACAATCATCTTTGCCATAACAGTTTCCTCCTAAAATCAGTCAGTTACAATCGCCAGAATGTCGTCCTGCTTGACGAACTTGTAATCTTCGCCGTCCAGCTTGATGTCGCTGCCAACGAAGTTGCCTACAACAACCTTGTCGCCGGCTTTCACGGTTACAGTAACGTCCTTGGTGCCGGGGCCTGCGGATACAACCTCATAGATACCGGGCTTTTCCTTGGCGGTGGTAGCCAGAATGATGCCGGATGCGGTGGTTTCCTGGGCTTCAGCAGCTTTCAGCAGAATGTTGTCTGCCATAGGTTTCAGTTTCATTGTCTTTGCCTCCCTAATTTCGGTGGTATTTAGATTGCGGCAAGCCGCGTTTATCTACATTTTTCTACGTTAGCACTCTTTTCTCCCGAGTGCTAAACAGTATTCTAGCAGAACACAGTGGAAAATGCAAGGGGTATTTGGTGAATTTTTGAAAATTTTTACAAAACCCTCTCAGCCACGGCATTCGCCGTGCCAGCTCTCCCAAAGGGAGAGCCAAGATTCTTGCCTCCCCCTCTGGGGGAGGTGTCGCCGCAGGCGACGGAGAGGGCATTACAGTTGGTCCAAATTCAGGCGGAAAGGCTCTAAGCAATGGTCAATAAACCACTGCAATTCCGGGCGGTCCATTTTTTTCATAGCCGCCAGCGTGGCTTTTTCCGCGGAATCAAACTCCGTATTGCCCGCCTTTTGCTCCTCTACACATTTAATATAAGCAGACAGCTTATCCGCCGCCTTTACGATGGGAAGCATATCTCCCACATCCTCCAGCACATAATCCCGATAACTCTCCCGGAGCTGTTGGGGCAGCATTTCCAGCAGTCTTTCTCCTGCAATCCGTTCCACCTGCTTGTAGGCGTGTTTGATATCCGGATTGTAGTATTTAATGGGGGTGGGCATATCGCCGGTGAGAATTTCCGAGGCATCGTGGTACAGGGCAGCCACAGCGCACTTATCGGGGTCGGGAGTGGGCAGATGCAGAATATCCCGCCGTATCAGCGCCAACGCGTGGGCAAGCACTGCCACCTGATGGCTATGCTCCTGAATATTCTCGGAAAAGGTGTTGCGCATCAGTCCCCAGCGGGTGATGTATTTCATCCGCCCCAGCAGGGCGTAAAATTCATTTGCCATTTTTGATCATTTCCTTTAAGCAGTCAACTAACTTTTTGGGGTCGTCGCAAAAATGCGTTGCGCCGTTTTGGGCAAGAAGCTCCCTGTCCCGAAAACCCCACAGCACGCTCAAACAGGGCACACCTGCATTCTGGGCAGTCTGCACGTCCACCTCGCTGTCACCCACGTAAATGCATTTTTCCACCCCGATAGCCTGCATTGCGGCAAAAACCATATGGGGGGCTGGTTTTCTGGGAAGCGCGTCCTGCTGACCCAGAGCAAAAATTTCCCCGCCGAAATACTCCCGACACAGAGGTTTGGTTGCCCGATCAGGCTTGTTGGACACAATCGCCACCGGGTATTCTTTGCAAAGCGCCTCCAGCGCCTCCAAAATTCCGTCATAGGGGCGGGTCTTGATTTGGCTGTGGGTGTCGTAATAATCCTGATAAAAGGCCAGCGCCTCCTCCACAGAGGGGTCTGTTTCCCTGCCCGGCAGGGCGGAGGAAATCAGATTGTATGCGCCGTAGCCTACGAAGGTGTTCACCTCCCCGAGGGTTCTTTCCGGGCAGTGATAGTGCCGCAATGTGTAGTTCACCGCATCGGTCAAATCCTCTAAGGTGCTGAGCAACGTGCCGTCTAAATCAAATAAAATACCTGTTTTCATAGCTTATTTTTCAGCACGCGGATATCCTCGCCCACAAAGGGTAAAAGCTGAAAACTGCCCTCCAGACGGGAGGCAATCTGGGGAGAATACCGCTGTTTGATTTCTTCTATATTCAAATTGGTGGAAATCAGCATAGGCTTGCCTGCCAGCAGGCGGTCGTTCAGCAGGGTATACAGCGCCGCAACGACAAAACTGCCGGGCAGTTCCGTGCCCAAATCGTCCAAAATCAGCAAATCGCAATTCTTCAGCTTCTTTACCGCCTGGGCGCTCTCCTCATCGGGATGGAAACGGTCCTTTTCCAGCTTGGCAAACAGATGCTGGGCGCTGTCGTAGGCTACGGAATAGCCCTTTTCCGCCACCTCGCAGGCAATGCAGGCAGAGAGCATCGTCTTGCCCAGGCCTGTACCGCCGTTAAAGAGCAGATTGCCGCTTTGGGCGGAGAAATTCTTGGCGTATTTTTGGCAGATGTCCAGAATGCGGGTCATAATGGTCCGCGGGCTGGCGCCGTACTTGGCGTCTGGCTTCTCATCATAGTAGTCCAAACGGAAGGCGGCAAAGGAATGCTCCCCGCAGGACAGGAGGGAAAGCTCCTTTTTCTGCTCCTGTCGGCACAGGTCCAGAAGACAACGGCACATCGTAGCGCCAATATAGCCTGTTCCGCCGCAGAGAGGACAAACAGGGCCGTCGTCCAGATATTCGGGCGGGAATGCCGTGGCAATCAAATCCTTTCGCTCTGCCTGCAAAGCCTGATTTGCCTGCCGCACCAGAGAAAGGGCCTGCTGACCGTCCTCCCCTTTTACAAAAGCGGCCTGGGCCGCCTGCACCATAGAGGCGCGAAGCTGACGGTCAATCTCCTCCACGCGAGGGATTTTTTTGTAGATTTCCTGCTGACGCGCCTGCTGTCTGGATTCGTGGTCTGCCTTTCGGCTTTCCAGCTCTCTGCGCGCGCGACGCACCACATCGCTGCTGTATGGCATATTATCCCTCCTTCAGAACTTTTTGGAAAGCAGAAAGCTCCGCCTGCCCTAACTTGCCGCTTGCGCCCTTGGGAACAGACTTGTTTTCCCCTGCTTTCACCTGCTCCAGGGTGTATAGCCCCGCCTGTTGCCAGCGGGTGAGAATTTTATTCATATAGGCCCAGCTCAGACCCCCTGTGTTCAGACAGGTGCGGTCGTAGGCCAGCGCCAGAACTTCGTCTTCAAAACCCATTTCCAGCCAGCTTTTGGCATACTTTTCCTCGCTGGGGCTTAAATTTCTGCCGCGAATCTGCAAAAGCTCCATCAAATGCCCCAACTGACTGCGGCGGATATTCTGATTCTGGATAAAGGCCACCGCCTCCTCCATAGTATCAATGCCCTGCTCTGCCCAGAAATACGCCTCTTTTTCAATGGTACGCAGGCTGGGATTGCGCAGATTGCCCTTTGCTCTTGCACGCTCCTTGCAGTAGCACACCAGCACGGAAATCACCTCCGCAGGCAGACCCAGATAGCGGGTGAAGCCCAGGAGAATTTTCAGCTCCTCGGTGTTCAGGTTTCTGCCCAGCACCCGCTGAATTTCCCCATACAGCGCCTGGAAGCCCCTGTCGGAATCCATTGCCCGCAGCACATCCTGTTCGGTATAGGCGGGCCGTTCCCCCGAGAAAACAGGCGTGTTCTTCTTTTCCTCCCAAAGCCCCAACTGGCGCAGCAATGCCCCCGCGCTGCTGACGCGGGTTTGGGACATCTGCAAAGTCTGCTCCGCCTGCTGTACAGAATTGCCTGCGGTCAGATACAGATACAAAAGGGCTGCATCGGGATTTTTGGCGCACAGCAGCTTATGGACGTGGGCTGTTGGCATATGTAATTCGTTCATAGGCTGCTCCTTTCTTTTCGTTTTTGGGGATACGCCCCCCATATTAAGCTCATAAGTGGATACATTATACCACAGACTTTCCCCCTGCACAACGGCTCGAATTGCAAGATTTTATAGAAAAAAAGCCGCATTTTTTGGTGCATTACAGTATATTGTGGTCAAAAATTTTCCAAACACAAGAAATTGATGATTGGGTCTTTCCGGCGGGAGCAAGCCCCCGCCCTACAAAATTCCCCCTTCCAATGCCTGCGGAGGGGATTCCATAAGGAGAAGGGTCCGGGTTGTCCGTTTGCGGTACCCGGCGGCTCTTGGCATACTTTCTCGCCGGCGAGAAAGTATGGTCGTCTGCGGGCCGTCGAGGACGCCGGCCCCTACAAATTTCCTTGTGGGCCGTTTCGGCGGGAGCAAGCCGTAAGCCCTACAAATGCAAAAAGGGAACGGCAAGCACCGTTCCCTTTGGCTTATTCACACATAGGCTTAATCTTCTGCTTATAGATTCTTGCGAAGAAAATCAAGGTAACCGTAAGGCTGACCACCTCGGCAATGGGAAATGCCCACCACACTGCGTGGACACCACCTGTCAGGCTCATCAGATATGCCACAGGCAAAATGGCAATGAGTTGACGGCACAGCGACACGATGGTGGAGTAAATGCCGTTGCCCATCGCCTGAAAACTGGAGCTCAGCGCAATGCCCACCGCGGCAATGGGGAAGTGGATACTAATCACCCGCAATGCGCTGCGACCTAAGGCAAGGAAGGTGTCCGACGGCTCGAAAATGCCAAGAAGCTGGTTGGGGAACACCTGAAACACCGCCAATCCCACCAGCATAATGGTCATTGCCGTTCCCACCGCCAGCTTGAGGGTCTTGGTAATACGCTTGGGCTGCCGCGCGCCGTAATTGAAGGCGATAATGGAAATAGCCGCGTTGTTCAGCCCGAACAGGGGCATCAGCACAAAGCTCTGCAGCTTAAAGTAGATACCGAACACACCTGCGGCGGTTTCGCCGTAATCCTTGAAACCCAGCAGGATCTGATTCATACCGAAATTCATCACCGAGCCAATGGCCATCATAATAATAGACGGAACGCCCACCACCAGAATTTTCTGCACAATCTCTTTCCGGGGGAGCAGATATTTCAGCCGCAGGGTTACATCGGGGTTGCGGGTGAAATTGAAAATCAGCGCCATAACGGCAGCCACCCACTGACCCGCTACCGTAGCCACCGCCGCGCCGGCGATGCCCATAGGCGCAATGCCCAACGGCTCAAAGCCGAAAATAAAAACAGGGTCCAGAATAATGTTCAGCACTGCGCCAAGACCTTGGGTAAACAGGGTATACACCGTACGTCCGGAGCCCTGTAAGAGCCTCTCGCCGATAATTTCCACAAAAATACCCAGAGAGAAAATGGAGCAGATAGAGATGTATGCGGTGCCGTTTTCAATGGTTTCTTCCACAGAGGACTGGATCTGGTAATAGCCCCTTGCCCCCACAAAGCCGAAAATCATAAACGCTGCCACGCAGCACAGGGACAGGAACAGTCCGTTGCCCGCCGCCTGATCGGCCCGTTTGCGGTTATTTTCGCCCAACGACTTGCTCAGCAGCGCATTCATACCCACACCCACGCCGGTGGCAAAGCCAATCATCAAGTTCTGAATGGGGAACGCCATACCCAGCGCGGTAACGGCGCTTTCGGAAATGCGGGACACATAGAAGCTGTCCACCACATTATAAAACGCCTGCACCAGCATAGAAATTGCCAGAGGCAGCGCCATTGAAAATAACAATTTTCCCACGGGCATTACGCCCATTTTGTTCTGCTCCACCTTGGGAGCTGCTGCATTTGCCATAGAATAACCTCGTAAAATAGTTTTCAACCTGTATATTATAGTATATTGGGCGAAAAATGCAACAGGAAAAACTTTAATGTCCTTGCCAGGAGCATAGCGACGTGGCAATCCCCTGCATAAGACGGGCGCAAAAAGGCCCCCTTATGTAAAGGGGGCTGGCAGAAATCTTTGATTTCTGCCTGGGGGATTGTCTTTGTCAGCTCTCCATTTGTTTCCCCAGAAAACCTGCGATGGTCTGGGTCAGCTTCTGGTCTGCCTCGGTGACAGGGGCGCTGTCATCGTTCAGCAGGAGCATCACGCAGCCCATCAAATCCCCTTGGGACAAAATAGGCGATGCCACACCCAAACGGTACTTTTCCGTGCTGTCGGTGGGGTGTACAGGGGTGTCGCCGGGCTTGCAAAGGTAATGGGTGCGGCTTTCCATCAGCCTGTCCAACTCGGGAGAATTGGGCTTGTCCATCAGCTCCCGCTTAGGCGCACCCGCCAGCGCAATAATGGCATCTCTGTCCGCCACCGCGGCAATCCTGCCGGTGGCAGAGCCGATGGAATCGCAAATCTGGGCGGCAAAATCCTGCAAATCGCTCATAGGCGAATACTTGCGGAAAATCACACCCCCGTCCTTCTCTGTGTAAATCTCAAGCGGGTCACCCTCGCGGATTTTCAATGTTCTTCTGATTTCTTTCGGAATGACAATACGCCCAAGGTCATCAACACGGCGTACAATACCTGTGGCCTTCATATATATCTATCTCCTTATTTTACAAATTACGATGCTATTATTTGTAAAAGAGAAAGAAATATACTCCTCGGTTTACTTATCCTTTTTCGGTATTACGAATAGTTGTCTGCGACAATCGAAAAGTGATTAAAATACGCTACATCTTTAACATCATAAACGCCAGTATCATTGGCATGAAATACTACATATACAATGTTTTTTGTATCAGGATTGTATATTACTTTTTCTATATCTGCCCACCCTACATTCTCGCTATTCTCGCCCTGCTCATAGTTGTCCATAAAGATGATTTCTATGTATCCATCACAGTAATCAGCAGGCTGTTCCTCATAGTTAACCGAATATGCTCTTGCGCTCTCTAACAAACCATCAAACTCGTTTTCCTCTACTGTTACATCTAAAAAGATTTCGTAACAAACATCCATATAGCTGTACAGTGTGTAAGAGTAAGAATTGACTGTATAATCCTCTACACTACTCGGCAAAAAAGAAGGTATATCCAAATAGCTTGCCCATTTTCCATATTTATCAGCGGCGGTTTCATAAAAAGTTCCCATTCCTAAAAACGAGGAGCAGGCAGACAACGAAATCATCATATAAAGTACCATTATTATAGCCACAAATCTTTTCATGGGAATATCCCCCTATTGTTTTTATTTAATCATATCATTGCACCACTGCTTTGTAAATTCTTTTTTCTTATATCTCTCCACCACACTATGTATAGAAAAACAAAATATGTCGATTGGTGTCAATGTTGTCAGCAAGGGGTCACCCTCGCGGATTTTCAAAGTGCGTCTGATTTCTTTGGGAATCACAATACGCCCGAGGTCATCTACTCTGCGGACGATACCAGTTGCTTTCATATATATCTATCTCCTTATTTTACAAATTACGATGCTATTATTTGTAAAAGGGGAAGATTTATACTTGATATTGTATTCAGCGCTTAGATTTTGCTATTTCCCAATTTTTACGTCATATAAAATACGCGAACGTCCAATTGATAAAAATATCGTACATATATGCGGTGGAATCCTTTTTCCTTTTCGCGAGCATAGTGTTAATATTATTAACTATCTCATCAATAGGCAATTTCTTTCGCTGCGTTTTCATATATCCTCTTGTGGCATAATACTGACTTGTATTTTGTTGAACTACGTAATATATTTTGTCTTTTGCAAGTTGTTGTTCTATTTGAGCTAAAACAAATTCAATAGTTTTAGCATCATTTATAACAAAGCCTTTTCTTGTTTCTCTCTCGCCATAGGGTTGGCAGCAGTCTAACATTTCATATGTAAACATACTAGCAACGGTGTTAATTCTTACCAAAGAGTTAAAGTGCGCTGAATAATGACTATTCAACAATTTATCCCTTTGGAACACAGAACGACGGTTTTTGTCTCCTTCAATGTGTCCTGCTTGCGCAGCACTTTTTATGCTAGAACGAATTTGGTTGCAAATCTCATCTATAAACACTTGACTTTTTTCTTTAAAAACAGCAAGCGTTTCCTTGCTATTAATTACGAATGGAGTTGGCTTATTGTTTTCTCTAATCCTATTAATCTCATCTACAAAAGACATCAGAATTCTCCTCTCGAGTATAATTTTTATATTTTTTAATTATATCATAATTATTAATTGTTTTCAAGTTTGAGACGTCCACCTTTGCTCTTTCTGCAAGACTATGTATCGCCATACAAAACCTTTCGATTGGTGTCAATGTTGTCAGTAAGGGGTCTCCTTCGCGGATTTTCAATGTTCTTCTGATTTCTTTCGGAATGACAATACGCCCAAGGTCATCCACTCTTCTGACAATGCCGGTTGCTTTCATATATATCTATCTCCTTATTTTACAAATTACGATGCTATTATTTGTAAAAGGGGGAGATTTATACTGGCAGATTTACTTTTTGCTTTTTCAATACAAATGAGCAGAAAACGACGCACCCCAACGCCAAATAAACAGGCGTTGGGGTGTTAATATGGTGGTTAGGAAACAGATGTATGACCAATTCTCTTTTTGCTTATGACGAAAATATCTACCAAGAAGTATATTACAGGAATCACAAGAAACATAACTTCTCCGATCCAGCCTGGAATAGTATGTATAAACAATGTTCCCACAGTAACCGCACAGAACGCAAAAGCATAAAGAATAGAAGCCATCAAACGGTCAAGATTTACCAAAATAACATTCGAGAATTTTCCAAAGTCAACTTCCACAAATCGCTGCCAAGTGAAATAGATAGATGCAGCTAACACAGTCAGTTTCAACGCAATTTCTGTTATCGTCTCCCACATTGCGTTTGATTCCAGCTTTAAATGCTCCAAAGCAAACGATGCCACCAGTATACCAACAACCAGCGCAACCATCGCCTTGCTGAAGAATTCAAATGCGCAGTCGAAACGGGGTAACTTGCACAACAGAAAGAATCCTGCAATGCTAACCGCAGCCCAAATAATATAACTCAAAAAACCACTTGATCCCAGCGGTAATGCTGAATGCAATGCCAATGCTGCCACTAACGAAACAGTTATTTTTGAAAGGATAATTGATGCTTCAAGAAACAAACATGTAAGCTTGATAATTCCGACAATGATTGCCATACCTATAATTAGGAAAAACAACCACTGGGGCATAAAAATAAACATTAGTAGATCCTCTTTTCTTTTTTTGTTATTCTTCTATAAAGGGTACAGGCACAGCAGGGGCATAGGTGTAGCAATTCCCATAGGTGTATTGGAACTCTGCTTTTGCATATTCTGTAGAAGAACCCAACTTGCCTTCCCCTTGTGTTGCTTTAAGAAGGCGTCCCTCCTCGTCATAATCGTAGGAAAATTCACGATTATAATGTTTGTTTTCGTTTTTTGAGGTTGTCCATTTATAATTGCTTGCTGTCAGCTTGCCTGCTGTATCATAGGAGTAGGTAATCGAATCACGGATATGGTTACAAAAATCAGCATTAGGGTCTATTACCGTTCCATCTGTTTCTGTCTTATACTCTGTATGCTCCAGAGATACCAGCTTTCCGCTATCATCATAGGTACAGCTGAACAACTGTGTGGTTACGGATTTACTTATATTTGTGTAATGTCTTCTGATCTCGCTCACTCTGTTCTGGCTGTCGTAGGTGAACTCAAATACATACTTTTCGCCGTTGTAGTCAGTAGCAGTTGCGTTAAGCAGTTTGCCAGCAGCATCGTGTTCCAGGGTAATCAATGTGTGGGTTTTGGTTTCGCCGTTATGATAATAGTCTCCGTCATTGTCAACATAACCGCTTATTTTAACCTGGGTCAAAACACCCTTTTCATCGTAAACATATTCTGCACCGTACCAATCGCCCGTTACAATACTATGAAATGCATACTGCACAGGATCACTGGGCTTAAACTCGTCAATAAGCTTGTTGCTCCAATCCACCCGTGCGATACTGCCGTTGGCGTTGTAGCTGAACACAAAGGCGTTTTTATAGGGTTCAGCATCCCCAGTATGTCCCACAATATTACAATCCAGGTTCAACAGCACATTTTCTACCTTAGAAAAACCGTCCAGCATCTTCTGAGGGCTGGTATGTTCTTCCTCAAAGTAACAACCTCTTGCCCACTCGCAGCTGTACCAATCGTTAATAGCCACCAAATCCTGCAGTTCTTCATAATAATACGGTAGCGCTGCCTGTCCAGTTACAGCCTTGGTAATGTCATTGTTGGGAACATACTGAAGGAAACCCGTTTCTGCGTATTCCTTTAATTCCGCGGCAATTTCATCGCATCGATTGATTTTCTCCCAAACCTCTGCGGGCGGTTCATTGCTGTAGTCGTATTCATCGGTTTCGTTGTTACCTTGGTTGTCGTTCACATTGCCTTGATTGTTCACATTGTTATCGCTGGTGGGTTTCTTCTCCCCGCAGGCGCACAGGCTCAGTACCATAACCAGCGCCAGGATCATGCAAAGCAGTTTCTTCATCGTCGTTTTCTCCTTTAACATTGATTTTTCGGTTGGGGCTTTGCCCTCACTACTTATAAGGGGTAATGACTTCCACGGAGGTTTTATATCTGCGAAAAAACATTAAATATTTTTTGATATTTCTTTGCGATCAATCGTCGTACCAAGCATCCTCCATATCTTCCTTGATAGTCTTTACGATCAATTTTCCAAGTTTCTTTGCTTCTTGGTTTATACCCTGTGTAGTTGCTTTTGCCTCTGCTTTTTCCCGTTCCCTCTGCGCAATCGCTTGGCGTTTGGCTTCGGCTTTTTCTTCATCCAATTCCTGTTGGAACATTGCAGCAAGGGCAGGATTGATTTTGCTTGCTTTTTCCTTTATCGCCTTATACTTTTTGATGCTTCGGAAATTTCCAGCAACAAAAAGAACAACAAACAATACACCAAGTACGGTAAAGGTTTCTGAAAAGTTTTCTATGGAAGAACCATCTTGCGAACGCATAAGAAAACCGAGGAATACCAACCCCAAAGCCATAACCAACCAAACCACAAATCCTTTGGTTCGTCCAGCTTGCGCCTTGCGATATGTCTGTCTGGCATTTTTTAATTCCTTTTCCGAAAGTTCGGGATATACAGCTGCGTTTTCCATAATGATACTCTCCTTTTTTCCCAATTAAAAGCACATTGCTGTTCTGCTCACTACTTATAAGGGGTAATACCCTTTAGGGAGGTTTTATTTTCTCGTAATTTTTTTCGAGATTTTTTCGGATTGCTTCGCTCTGCTGTATCGGCAGCGGATTCTTTTCCTTATCCTCCAAAAACAAATAATATAAATTGTAATGATCTTTCACATTATCACCCCTCTGCTTATAAGGGGTAATGAAGTAACGAAAGGTTTTATGTTTCAGAAAATTATTCCATTCGTTCCAGTGTTACATGATAAACATCTGTAAAAGAAAAATCGTCTGTTTCTTTGTTGTATATCAGCTCCATTTGTTCGTATGTATATTTTGGAATCGTACCAACTGTAACGGGGATTTCGTAGGTAATGGTATATATCACGGTGTTTTCTGTAACTGCTCCCGTTCCCTCAAAAGCGGATTCGTGGGTCATTTTATCCTCGTTGGACACTTCCAAATATCCGCTGATATATGTATCGTCCATTTTATCAATGGTCAATTCAAAATGTCTGTCATGGGTATAGGAAACTTCACCATCGCCATTCCAAACCGTTTGCACCTCTTGAGGTGGTGCTTCTGGCTCGTTATGCAGCAGCACAGTAACTGCGCCGCCAGTAACAATAGCAGCAGCGGCAACCCCTGCAATCAGCTTTTTCACAGCAAATTTCCCTGCGGCCTTTGCGCCCTGCTTTACGCCCTCGGCAACAACAGGAGCTGCGGCAGAAGCGGTAGTAACGGTAGCTGAAGCTGCGCTTACTTCGTTGGCAAACAGCCACAGCAGCAGGGGAATAACACCAGCACAACGGAGTTTGACCCCGTTCTTTTTCTCATAGTCCTCTACGGATTTTTGCAGGGCTTTTCTGCCGTAATTTAAGCGGCTTTTAACAGTTCCCTCAGAAACGCCTTGAATTTCTGCAATCTCTTTTACGGATGTTTCATCAAAATACCGCAGTAGAATTGCGGAACGTTGTTCCATAGGCAGCTCTGCGATCATAGCGTTGATCGTCTGCTTCAAGTCCTCTTTGTCCAGGGCTTCATCGGGGATAAATTCTGTTCTTTCTTCCTCTATGGTGTCAAATATACTTAGCCCGTCCTCGTTTTCATCCACGGTTATAGCCTTAGCCTTGCGGTCATAGGCTGTACATTTGTGGTAGGCTATCTGTCTGCTCCATTTCAAGAAAGCAGCTGGCTCTTTCAGATTGCCGATGGTCTGATATATTTCCATAAAGGTTTCTTGCAGCAAATCTTGTGCCAGCTCGGGATCATTAACGGTTTTAGATATGTAGTAATACAACCCCTGGTGAACCGCAGTATAAAGTTCGTCCGCTGCTTGGCGGCTTCCCTGCTGCACCGCACAGACCAGCGAGGTTAACTTCTCCATCTCCATATTGGTCCATTCTTTCCTTTTCTTTAATTAACTGCCAATATTATAACAAACCAACAAACAAATGTATAGTAGAAGTTTATTTGGTCAGAGCAATTGATCACCTTAAAAAACAAAAAGGCGAGGTAAATTTCACCTCGCTTTTGCTATGTAAATATTTTGTGTTATTATACCGCGAACATCAACACGGCGTACAATACCTGTGGCTTTCATATATATCTATCTCCTTCGTTTTTCTCGTAGGGGCGGATGCCCACATCCGCCCGATAATCCATACCGAACGGGACGATGTGGGCATCGTCCCCTACATAATATTTCAAATTACGATGCTATTATTTGTAAAAGACAGGAGATTATACCGCAAGATTTACCTTTTCAAATTCGTGTGATATGATAAATAAAAAACGCAAAGGAGAATATATATGGGTAAAATTTCGGAAATCTTCAATTTTGAAGATATCGGTGGTAAAATCAAAGCTTTGACAAAATGGTGTTGCTGGATATCCATTTTGCTAATTTGGATTAGTGCTCCTATTTGCTTTATCTGCTTGTTATCAAGCAAATATACTGCGAATCTTTGGTGGATTCCGCTTGTTTATTCAATTGTTGGTCCTGTAGTTGTGTGGATTGGCAGTTGGGCTATGTATGCTTTCGGTGAGTTTGTGGAAGACACGCATGCTATACGCAACAAAGAAGGAACAACAAAAGAAGCCGCCACCAAGCGTGACGCCGAAGCAAAAGCCAAGCGGAAAGCAGAAGAAACGGCAAAACGAGAAGCGGAAGAAAAGGCAGCAAAACTTGTGGCTGAAAAGGAACAACTGAGCGTATCAGATATTGAAAGTGCGGCATCAGCATTTTTGAATCGTCGTGTTTCTATTTCCGAAATAACCTGTACCTTAATATATGTAATTCCCAAGAGCACAGGCACACCGAAGGAAATGCATTTAGATCTGTCTGTTGGTGACACAGAATTTACATCGCTGGACTTGTTCTTCGACCAGCAAAGAAACGCTTACTTCTTCAAAGGCAGACAACTTGCACTGGATGGTGCGTGGCGTTCTGAAGAAGAGATTTTCGGATTTAATGTTAGTAAATTCAAAGAGTTTAACACGGAAGTAGATGAGGACGAATAATACGCAGAGATAGCAACGGGTATAGAACTACAGCGCAGTAGAATTTCTACTGCGCTGTTATTCTTTGCGCCAAACTATGTATCCACCAGCAAAATCTGCTTAACGGTGTCATTGTTGGAAGACGAGGGATTGCTTCTCCCGCCACCGGCGGCGCTCCC
Organism: Faecousia sp.; assembly: GCA_045587845.1. GTDB lineage: Bacteria > Bacillota > Clostridia > Oscillospirales > Oscillospiraceae > Faecousia. Next base: position 2,305 of record JAZNDB010000019.1, on the reverse strand, counting down.
ATCGCTCCCCTGTTGCTTTCATATATCTTTTATCCTTCTCCTTTTCGCATTTGTAGGGGGCGGCGCCCTCGACGCCCCGTAAAGGCCCCCTTGTGTAAAGGGGGCTGGCAGAAATCTTTGATTTCTGACTGGGGGATTGTCTTTGTCGATACATTACAATCCCTCCGTCACGGCTTGCGCCGTGCCACCTCCCTTTACACAAGGGATGCTTTGCGCCCTACAATCATTTTACAAATTGCACTGTTGGGGGTCTGTAAAGCAGGGCGCTTTCTGCGGCGGGAAAGGTTTCCGTGTTGTTTTTTGGTCAAGACGATGGTATACTGAATGCCAAAAGGAGCTGATTGAAATGAATCAAGGGTTCATAGATCAATTAGACAAGGGAATCGACGCATTACGCGGGGAGCTGGCTGCCCTTACCATTCGTCTGGTGAACATCAAAAGCGAACAGGAAGCCCCATTACCGGGCGCACCCTTTGGAAAAGGCCCGAAGCGGGTTTTGGATACGGCGCTGCAGTTGGGGAAACAGGCGGGGTTTGCCTGCGCCGATTACGGCGTTGGGGTTGTGTCGCTGGCGTTGCGCGACGAAAAACCCGATCTTGGTATATGGGTACACGGCGATGTTGTCCCCGCAGGTGACGGCTGGAAGTTTGACCCTTATCACGCAGTGGAATATAGTGGCTGCATTATCGGCCGGGGCGCAACGGATAACAAAGGTCAGCTTGCGGCGATTTTTCTGCTGCTGCGCCTGTTCAAGGAATTACAGATTCCCCTCAAATACAATCCTGCGCTATACATCGGCAGCAACGAAGAATCCGGTATGGCAGATCTTTTAGGCATTCCCGGAAATTCTGACGCCAAGGGCTTTCTCAACGTTGCTACGCCACCCCGTCTATCCCTGGTTCCCGACAGCGGATTCCCCGTAGGATACGGCGGCAAAGGCGCTGTGACGCTGAAGCTGAAAAGCCGCACGCCCTTACACGGCTGCGTCCTTACTGCCGGTCAGCCCAAAGACCCCGGCTTGATTACCGCCCTATTTGACAGCGCGCCGGAAGTAACGGCGTTGCCCGGTTGCCAGATAAACGGCAACCGCATTACCGCCTGGACACCTCCCCGGCACGGCGCCCATCCCGATCCTGCCGGAAATATGATCACCGTATTGTCTGACGCTATGCTCACAAGCGGTTTAGCCCACAAGGAAGATCAATATATCTGGGCGTTTTTGCATACCGTATCCTCGGACATTGACGGCGTAATGTTGGGAATCCGGGCTACGTCGGAACATATGAATCCGCTGACGGTATTTGCAAGCCGGATCGACACAATAGACGGTTATCCCGAGGTTACACTGAACATTCGCTATCCCGACAGCACCACCTGCGAAAAAATTGCCCGGCAGGCAGCCGCGGCGGCGGAAAAGCGGGGCTTCAAGCTCACCGCCTGCATTGCGGGAACGCCTGCATACCGGTTGCCTGTTGACAATTCTGTTGTGCAGGCCCTGTGCGAAGCCTCCAACAGTGTCATCGGCGAAAATGCAGCGCCTTTTACGCTGAATGGCTCTACCTATGCAAACCGCCTGCCCAATGCTTACGTATTTGGCGCAAACGGAAATCTGCCCCCTGCCGATTTCCCGAAAGGGCGGGGCGGCGCCCACGGAACGGACGAAGCCGTATCTCTGGATCGTTTGCAGCGGGCTATGCGGATATACGCCCGGGCATTCCTGCGCCTGAACGAATTGCAATGGTGAGGACTCTCACGGAAACGCAAATGAAGACCCCCCTTTGCAGTAAGCAGAGGGGGGTTGATCAATATACACTTTCTCAAAGGAACAGATTTACCAGATAATAAAGCGTTGGGATCGTCAAAACGGAAAGCACTGTGGTGCCCAGCGTGAGGATTACCGCGTTTTCCGTATCGCCGCCAAACTCGTCGGCAAAGGTGGCTGCCAGGCCGGCTGTGGGCATAGAAAAGGCCACAAACACACCCAAAATGATGCTCTCCACCGGAATATGCAACGGAATCATCTTCAAAACGAACATTGCCGCGGTGACGGCAACAGGGAACAGCACCAGTTTCAGGAACGAAATGTAGTAGAGCTTTCCGGATTGGAACAATGTCTTAAAAGACGTGGCGCCCAGCTTCATACCGATAATCGTCATAGAAATGGGCGTAACAATATTGCTGAAATAATCGGAGAACGTGACAACCTCCGGAATATAGGTTTTTACATTCAGCAGATTGCAAACACAGGCTATCACAAAAGCCACCAGAACCGGATTCAGAAAGGCTTTTTTCACGCTGATGTTCT
>JAZNDB010000018.1:0-3669 GCA_045587845.1 Faecousia sp. | reverse complement strand
TGGGATAACCACGGTCTGCCCATTGAAAGGGCAATCGAGACCTCCAAAAAGAAGCTGAACAAGGATATGACCGTCCCCGAATTCCGTAAAGCCTGTGAGGACTTTGCCCAGGATTTCATCAACAAGCAGCGGGAAGGCTTCAAGCGGCTGGGTGTTGTGGGCCGTTGGGAGAATCCCTACCGCACCATGGACAAGCACTTCGAAGCACAGGAAGTCAAGGTATTTGGCCGCATGTTTGATAAGGGCTTTATCTACAAGGGTTTGAAGCCCGTTACCTGGTGTCCTTTCTGCGCTACTGCTGTGGCTGAGGCGGATATTGAGTATAAGGACGATCCCTGTACCTCTGTATATGTCAAGTTCACCTTGGAGGACGATCAGGGCAAGCTGGCTGAATTCGACTGTGGCAAGATATCCTTCGTCATTTGGACTACCACCATTTGGACACTCCCCGGCAATATGGCTATCTGCCTGCACCCCAGAGATACCTATGTGCTGGTAAAGCCCGATTACAGTGATGAAATCTTTATTGTGGCCGAGGCTCTGTGTGAAAAGGTAATGGGCATCGGTGGCTACACCAGCTATCAGATTCTGGCAAGCTTCCCCGGTCAGTTCTTTGAGAGTATGCTGGCAAAGCACCCCTTCCTGGATAAGACCAGCCAACTGGTGAATGCTGAGTACGTCACTATGGACAGTGGTACCGGCTGTGTTCACACTGCGCCCGGCTTTGGCGCAGACGACTATCAGACCTGTATGCGTTACGGCATTGAGCTGGTGGTTCCTGTGGACGACTACGGCCGCCACACTGAGTATGCCGGCAAGTATGCCGGTATGAAGACCGAAGAGAGTAACCCCGTGATTCTGGCGGATATGAAGGAAAGCGGCGCCCTGTTCGCTTCCGAAGAGATTATGCACTCCTATCCCCACCACGACCGTTGCAAAAAGCCCGTTATTTTCCGGGCAACACCCCAGTGGTTCTGCTCCGTGGAATCCTTTAAGGATCAAGCGGTGAAAGCCATTGAGAACGTGCAGTGGTTCCCCGCCTGGGGTGAGGACCGTATGATTTCTATGATCCGGGAACGTGCCGACTGGTGTATCAGCCGTCAGCGCCGTTGGGGTCTGCCAATCCCCGTATTCTACTGCAAGGATTGCGGCAAGCCTGTTTCCACCCCCGCATCTATCGAAAAGATCTCCAAGCTCTTTGACGAGTTTGGCTCTAACGTTTGGTTTGAAAAAGGAGCTATGGAGCTGGTTCCCGAGGGCTTCACCTGCCCCCACTGTGGCGGTAAGACCTTTGACAAGGAAACGGATACTTTGGATTGCTGGTTCGACTCCGGCTCTACCCATTTCGCAAGCCTTATGAAAGACACCCCCGAACTGTGGCCCGCCGATGTATATCTGGAAGGCGCTGACCAGTACCGCGGTTGGTTCCAATCCAGTCTATTGACCTCTGTTGGCGCGCTGGACAAGGGCGCTCCCTTCAAGCAGGTGCTGACCCACGGCTGGGTAGTTGACGGCCAGGGTCGGGCTATGCACAAGAGCCTGGGTAACGGTGTTGACCCCGCTGACTTGATTAAGGAGTTCGGCACGGATATCGTCCGTCTGTGGTCTGCCTCCTCTGACTATCACGCAGATGTGCGTTGCTCCAAGGAGATTTTCAAGCAGATTGCCCAGAACTACCTAAAATTCCGTAACACTGCCCGTTACTGCCTGGGTAATCTGAATGAGTTTGACCCCGACAATCTGGTTGCGCCCGAGGATATGGAAGAGCTGGATAAGTGGGCGCTGACCAAGCTGGACGCTTTGGTTTCCGCCTGTAAGAAGGCATACAACGGCTACGAGTTCCACACTGTTTCTCACATCATTAACGATTTCTGCGTGGTAGAACTGTCCAGTTTCTATCTGGATATTATCAAGGACCGCCTGTACTGCGAATTGCCCGACGGCCTGCGCCGCCGCAGCGCACAGAGTGCACTGTTTTTGATTCTGGACGCAATGGCAAAGCTGTTTGCTCCCATTCTGGCATTCACCTGCGACGAAATCTGGCAGGCTATGCCCCACCGCGCAACTGATGACGGCAGAAATGTGCTGCTGAATCAGATGCCCGAAAGCTTTGCAGCGTATGCTTTGGATGAATCTGCAATGGCAAAGTGGGATACGGTTATCAAGCTCCGCCAGGACGTGAACGGTGTTCTGGAAATTGCCCGTGCTGACAAGCGTATCGGTAAGGCTCTGGAGGCGCACGTAAGCCTGTCTACCGACGATGCTGCATTGAAAAATGCCTGCGAAGGTCTGAATCTGGCAGAAATTTTCATTGTATCCTCCTGTGATTGGGAGGCTGCTCCTGAGGGTGCTACCGCCCGTCAAGGCACAAACCTGCCCCAACTGACCGTGGGTGTTACAGAAGCCCGCGGTGAGAAGTGCCCCCGTTGCTGGATGCACACCACCGAACCCGACGAGAACGGTCTGTGCAAACGCTGCGCATCTGTTATCTCCCAGTTGGATTTGGAAATTTAAATTACAAAACCGCCTTGCAGTAATGCTACTGCAAGGCGGTGTTTTTTACATACCAAATGCATTTTCTACCTGTTTCAGCATCTCCCGAATGGGAAGATTATAAGGGCAGCGGGTTTCACATATACCGCAGCCAATGCAATCGGAGGCCGTTTTGCCCATATTCTTATAGCTGGTAGTTGCCCAATCCTCTAAGTGATAGCGGGTCAAGTACCCCTCCAGTATGAACATCCGGGGTATGTTAATACCTGCGCTGCAAGGTGCGCAGTAATTGCATCGGCGGCAGAAGTTTGTGCCTAAGCTCTCCCGAATTTGCGCTATCTTTGCCTGTTCTTCCTGTGTCAGCGGCGCTGTGTCTTCAGTAGCCTCTGCATTTTGGACAATCTCCTTCTCCTCTGCCATTCCGGGAATGACCACGGTTGCATTGGGGCTATTGGTTATAAACCGCAGGGCGAGGGTCGCATCGCCGATTGCGCCGCCAGCCAAAGGCTTCATACAGATAAAGCCGATATTTTTCTCTTTACACCGGGCCATCCATTCCTCTGCCTGGGTTTCCACAATGTTGTAGGGGAACATAACGGTCTCCACCCAGTCAAACTCCACTGCCTGCTTCAGCAGGTCCACAGAGTGCAAAGTAATACCAATATGCCCGATTTTGCCTTGCGCCTTTGCCTCTTGCAAAGCCTCCAACGCGCCGCCGGGAGCAACCACCTGCTCCAAGTCCTTTTCATTGGGGTTGTGAATTTGATACAGCTCTATGTAATCGGTGCGAAGATTTTCCATACTGATGGCAATATCCTTTTCCATCGCCTCACGGGTTCTTGCCATACTCTTGGTTGCCAGCACAAAATGCTCGCGGACACCTTCCAATGCGTAACCCAGATACGCCTCGCTGACAGTATAGCCCCGGGCAGTATCAATGTAATTCACGCCCATATCCATCAATTTGTGAATCAGAACTTTTGTTCCCTCTTTATCTATTTTCTGAATGGGAATGCCGCCAAAACCCAGACGAGAGATTTGCAGGCCTGTTTTTCCCAAAATTCTGTATTCCATAATGCACAACTCCTCATTAGAATATTAGAAGAAAAAGCCAAAGAGTTTTCGCTCTTTGGCTTTTGGCGGAGACGGTGGGATTCGAACCCACGTGCGGTTTGC
>JAZNDB010000017.1:0-2961 GCA_045587845.1 Faecousia sp. | reverse complement strand
CATCGTCCCGTTTGTATCTACATAAACAGCCGCACTGTAACCGATGCCATAAAGAACCCTACAAAATCTGCAAACAGAGCAGCAGGAAGGGTATATCGGGTCTTTTTGATACCGGCGGCACCAAAATACACACTGATGGTGTAAAAGGTGGTTTCTGTTGAGCCCAGCATCACAGCCACTGTCCTGCCAATCACAGAATCCACTCCATATTGCGCCATCAAATCTGCACCGATTGCCAGCGCTGCGCTGCCACTGACAGGTCGAATCAGCACCAGCATAGCCGTTTCCGGAGGAATCCCTACAAACCGAAAAACAGGCGAGAGATACTTACTGATTGCCTCCATTGCGCCGGATTCCCGCAGCATTGTCACGGCGGTTAAAAGCATTACCAGGGTGGGCACAAGGGTTATCAGCAATTTTAAGCCGTCTGCCGCGCCGGACAAAAGTAAATCGTAGCTGTTTTCCTGTTTTCGCAGTGCAAAAAGGGAGGCGGCGAGAAGTAGGATTGGAACAATATAATCCGTCATTTTTTCCACAGCCTTCCCAAAAACCACGCCATAGCTACGCCGAAACCGGCAGAGCAGAGGCTGGTGATCCATACTGCCGGCAGAATATCAAAGGGCGTGCTGCACCCAAGGCCGGACCGCACTGCAGCCACATTGGCAGGAATCAGCTGAATGGATGCGGTATTCAGTACAATCAACCTGCACAATTCATCGCTGGCAATTCCACCCACCCCCTGCGCCATTCGTTGCGCCGCCTGAATCCCCATGGGGGTGGCGGCATTACCCAATCCTAAAAAATTGGCGCATACATTGGCGCTGAGATAATTTTCCAAAACAGAATCGGTCTTGACAGAAGGAAAAACCCTTCCCAGCACAGGCCGCAGAAGTCGGGAAAGCATACCTGTAAGCCCTGCTTTTTCCATAAGCCTGCCCACACCTGTCCATAGGCAAATTGAGCCAGCCATAGACATTGCCAAGGTAATGCCTGCCTGTGCTCCCTTGGGTACGGCGGCGGACAGGGCAGAGATGTTACCGGAAAGGGCTGCAGCAAGAATAGATAATGCAACCATTCCTGTCCAAACCCAACTCATAACCATAAAAATCCCTCCCGGATAATCATAAGCCTATCCAACAGAACGTCAATGCGAGCCAGCGCGCACTCTGGTGTGGCAATCGTTTGTCTGGATAATGAAAGCTTATGCGTTATCCCGGAGGGATATTTTTATATTTTCAGCGCGGCATCGTATACCACATTCTTGGGAAGGTTCAGTTCCTGAGCAGTCTGCTTGATTGCGTCTTTACGGCTGATACCCTCAGCCATAAGCTGTGCGACGCGTTTCACCGCGTCTTCCTCAGTGGCGACTTTTTCCTCCACAGGCGCTGCGCCGGCAACAACCAGCACAAATTCGCCCTTGGGCGGCTGCTCCTTGTATAATTCCACAGCTCCACCTAAGGTGGTGCGAATGACTTCCTCGTGGAGCTTTGTCAGTTCCCGACACAGACTAATAGAACGATCTGCGCCAAATACAGCGGCCATATCCTCCAGGGTATTCAGCAGCTTGTGGGGCGCTTCATAGAACACCATTGTCCGTGTTTCACCCAGCAAAGATTCCAAGTGCTCCCGCCTGCTCTTCTTTGCGGTGGACAAGAAGCCCTCAAAGCAAAATCTGCCGGTGGATTGTCCGGAAATGCTCAAGGCAGTAATTACAGCGCAAGGCCCGGGAATGGCGCATACCGTAATGCCCGCCTCAGCGCATTGTTTTACCAGTTCCTCACCGGGATCGGAAATAGCAGGACTGCCTGCATCGGATACCAATGCGCAGGTTTCACCGGCAAGAATCCGTTCTACAATCATATCGCCTTTTTGCGCCTTGTTATGCTCAAAATAGCTGACGAGGGGCTTTTTGATACCCAAGTGATTCAACAATTTTAAGGATACGCGGGTATCCTCCGCGGCGATAAAATCTGCCTGCTCCAGAGTTTCCCGACAGCGGATAGAGATGTCAGAGAGATTGCCAATGGGGGTTGGCACTAAATATAACATACCGGCCATCAGATTTCCTCCTAAATGTGGTATAGTCTTCGGTAATATTCCGAGGGGTTTCCTGCTTCGTCCTGCAATACTTCTTCCTCAATAACCAGTCCCGGCTTTGCACCTTTACGGCATTGCAGCAGCACCAGCGAAATGGGGTCGTTGGGGCGGTGACGCAATAACAGCAGCCGCTTTGGCTGGAATTTGTGAGAGCTGGCGCAGGCGCAAAGTTCCGCAAGTCGCTCAGGTTTATGCACCAGAAAAAAATCTCCGCCAAATTTCACCGCCCACTGGGCTGCGGAAAACAGATCGTCCAAGGTGCAAAGCTGTTCGTGCCGCGCGACACCCTTGGCGCTTTCCTGTTCAGCAGAAAAGTAGGGAGGGTTGGATACACAGCAGTGAAAACTGCCGGCAGGAATAATAGAGGGGACGGTTCGCAGGTCCGCGCATATACTGGTAAGACGGGAAGAAAGCTGATTGCTTTCAATGTTCTGCAGAGCAGTTTTGTGGGCTTGACCGTCCACTTCAATACCGGTGACAGAGCAAGCAGAATCTTTCGCGCACAGCAGCAGCCCCAGTGTTCCGCAGCCTGCGCCCAGATCCAGCACAGAGGCTTGCTTTGGCAGCCGTACAAATCCACTCAGGACAATGGAATCCGTGCTTAACGGGAAAGCTCCCTCGCAGATTTCCAGGGTGAATCCATTATGCAATTTTTCCAACGATAATACACCCCCCGCGTACTTTATAGAAAAAACCTGCGCTGCCGGGAATCCGGAGCGCAGGCGGATAGCAAGATCGGAGAATCAGCCTTCCTCGATTGCTTCAACAGGGCAGTTATCGACGCAGGTGCCGCAGTTGACACAAATGTCAGCGTCAATGACATACTTCTCATCGCCCTCAGAAATTGCTTCTACGGGGCAGTTA
>JAZNDB010000016.1:0-3595 GCA_045587845.1 Faecousia sp. | reverse complement strand
GGAAAATATCAACGTTAAAAAGGAGGAGCGAAAGCTCCTCCTTTTACTATATTATAATATATCCGCAATGGTGCCGCCGCCCACGACACAATCTCCATCATACAAGACCACAGCCTGTCCCGGGGTGATGGCTCTCTGGGGGACCTCAAATTCCACCCGGGCAAAGCCGTCCTCTTCCGGATAAACAGTGGCGGCCAGTTCCAGCTGACTGTGACGGATTTTTGCGGTGACCTGCATGGGTGCGGTGAGGGCAGGGAAGGGAAACCAGTTCCAATCCTTTGCAATCAGTGTCTGGGTATAGAGCGCATTCTCCGGCCCTACGGTTACGGTGTTGTTTTGCATATCCTTGCCACTCACATATACAGGCTCTCCCATAGCAAGCCCCAAACCTTTTCGCTGCCCTAAGGTGTAGCGGATTGCGCCGTTATGCTTGCCTACAGAATTGCCCTGCAAATCCAAAAATTCGCCTTGCGGATATGCTTTGCCGGTGTATCTGCTGATAAATGCCATAAAGTCACCGTCAGGAACAAAGCAGATATCCTGGCTGTCCTTCTTTTTGGCAGTAAGAAATCCTTGTTCCTGCGCAATTTCCCGGATTTGCGCTTTGGTAAAACCACCCAAAGGAAAACGAATATGCGCAAGCTGTTGCTGATTCAGACAAGCGAGAAAATAGGATTGATCTTTTGCTTCGTCTACGGCTTTATATAGGATATATCGTCCGGTTTTGCTGTCCTGCTTAATTTGCGCATAATGCCCTGTAACGATATAGTCGCAACCCAATTCCAAAGCCTTGTCCAGCAGATAAGAAAATTTTACATAGCGGTTGCATACCACACAGGGATTGGGGGTTAAGCCGTTTTCATAACAGGAGATAAAATCATCAACCACTGCCGACTTGAAAACATCGACTGCATCAAATACGTGAAAATCCATATCCAAACGCTGCGCCACAGCCCGTGCGTCCTGGATGTTTTGCAAACTGAATGCATCACCCAATAACTGCCTGTCACACATCTGAGCAGTACCGCCGATGCATTTGAAACCCTCTTTCTGGGTAAGGTATGCCGCTACGGAACTGTCCACACCGCCACTCATAGCAATCAAAGCTTTCATATGGCATACCTCCTTCAAAATCTTGTTGATATAATACCACAAAACCGGAAAAAAAGCAATGTAACAGCATTTTTGGAAAAATAAGGGAGCTACGTAATCTTAAACACGCAACATAAATTGTCAAAATATGGTAATTTACATCAAAAAATGTAAAAAATGACAACATTTTGCGTGGCAAAATGGTAACAAACGTGTAATAAAAGGGAAAAAAGGGTTGCAATAACATAGAAATTCTGTTATAATGATTCAGCAAACATATGGAAAGGAGCAAATAATCGGTGAAAAAACGAATTATCAGTTTCTTGATTGCAATACTTATGTTGCTTGGTTTTATACCGGTTGGGAATATTACTGTTAACGCAGAAGAAACCGTACCTGCCACTACTGCAGAGGCAGTTTCTACCTCCACTGAGGAAACAACTTCTGCCGTTACGGAGGAAACCGTTTCTGCAGTTACAGATCCTGCAATCCTAACAACCAGTAGTGATTGCTTAAGTGTGTTAAAGGCTGAAGAAGGTTTTAGCAAAACACCTTATTGGGATTTTACGCAGTATACCGTAGGTTATGGCACACGTTGCCCTGCGGATATGGTTGAGTATTATACGCAAAACGGTATTACAGAGGAGGAAGCAGAAGTTCTGCTTCGCAACCATCTGGCAGGCATTGAGCGTGATATTCACAGTAAAATGATCGACAAATATGGTCTTACGCTGACACAGAATCAGTTTGATGCCCTTGTGTTGTTCTCATATAACTGTGGTACCGGCTGGACACGTACAACAAGCGGTGTTTTTCATCAGGCGATTGCCACCGGCGCAACCGGAAATGACTTGATTCGCGGTTTTGCGCTGTGGTGCAGCGCAGGCGGTCAGATTCGTACATTCTTGCTCCGTCGCCGACTGAGCGAGGCAAATATGTACTTAAACAATGTATACAGCAAGACACCTCCCGATAATTATTGCTATGTGCTTTACGATGCAAACGGTGGCACGTCAAATCCCCGCAGCCAAGGCTACGATTCCACCTTGACAGCAACGCCGTTCCCGGTACCGACGATGGAGGGCTATACCTTCCAGGGCTGGTTTACCGCGAAGACCGGAGGCACAAAGGTAGAGGTTTTGGATACCTCCACAAAGAGCGCAACACTGTATGCGCAATGGCTGGACGGAGAGGGAAATACACCTCCCGAAACAGGCGCAACATCTGAAAATCCCGTAACTGTTACTGTAACAGGCACGGAAGTCAACCTGCGTGAAGGCCCCGGCACCAATCACAAGCGTGTAGGTGCGGCAACGAAGGGTCAGCAGTTGGTGATTACAGAAACTGCTGATGGCTCCGGTTTCACCTGGGGCAAATCCGATAGCGGCTGGATTGCGCTGCAATATACCGACTATGAAACTGTGGTAAACAATCAAAATCCCGATACACCCTCTGAAACCACACCCGAAACGGAGGCAACTACTCCCGAAACTGAGGCGACCACTCCCGAAACGGAAACAACCACCCCCGAAACGGAGGCAACTACCCCTGAAACCCAGCCTCCTGTAACAGAACCGGAAAATACCAAGGTAACCGGTACAATCAACGTCCGGGAATGGCTGAGAGTACGTTCCGGCCCCGGCACGTCCTATTCTGTGGTTGGATATCTGAAGCCTCAGCAAAAGGTTGAAATTCTGGAGCAGTCCACCGTTGGCTCTATGAAATGGGGCAAGATTTCCGATGGCTGGATTTCTATGGACTACGTGATTTTGGACAGTACCAGTTCTTCCGACAGTAATAACACTACTGAAACCACCTGGACCGGCAAGGTGATTGCAGACGAACTGCTGATTCGCAGCGGTCCCGGCACCAACTACTCTATTCTGGGTTACCTGAAAGAGGGAACGGCAGTTACCGTTACGGAAAAGAAAAGCGGCGGCGCTTTGGAGTGGGGCAAAATTTCCAAGGGTTGGATTTGCCTGAACTATGTGCAGCTCAATTCCACCGGCAGCGGTTCAACCACAACAACTACACCTGCCCCCGAGCAGAACACAAGTACTTCTGTAACCGGTTATGCCAATGTGAAGGAGTGGCTGAATGTTCGTAGCGCTCCCGGCACCTCTTCAAGTATTGTTGGCAAGTTGAAACCCAAGGAAACAGTTACCATTACTGAGCGTAAGACCGTAGGCGGTACGCAGTGGGGTAAGATTTCCACCGGTTGGGTATCTATGGACTATATCGTTCTGAATACTTCCGATAACGCGCAGCCCCAGTCTGAGACGAAGACAATCACTGCCGATTGCCTGCGTGTCCGTAAGGATGCAGGTACTTCCAATTCCATCGTTGGCTACCTGTACTACGGTACGAAGGTGCAGATTTTGGAAACCAAAACCATTTCCAACGGTGAGGTTTGGGGAAGAATCAGCAACGGCTGGATTTCTATGGACTATGCAAAATAAATCAAATGACCACCGAACATTTTCGGTGGTCATTTTTTGTGGCT
>JAZNDB010000015.1:0-3408 GCA_045587845.1 Faecousia sp. | reverse complement strand
GGACCTATCTGTATATCGTCCTTCCTTGTTTTATCTTGGCAATGATTGCCAGCGCCCGTGTCAATAGCACCTTTAAACGTTATTCCAAGCAGATTTCCACCCGCCGTATTACCGGCTGCGATGCAGCGGAACGGGTCCTGCGCGCAAATGGCGTAACGAATGTGCGGATTGAAAAAATTTCCGGTAATCTCACAGACCATTATGACCCCAAAAGCAATGTAATACGACTTTCAAGTAATGTCTATGACAGCGCATCTACCGCAGCCATTGGTGTTGCCTGCCACGAAGCCGGCCACGCGGTGCAATATGCCCGTCAGTACTTCCCCATTAAGGTACGCGCAGCAATTATTCCTATCACCAATGTCGGATCCCGGCTTGCTATGCCGCTGATTCTGTTGGGCATTTTGTTTGGCTCATTGGGGCAGTTCTCCTATAACCTGGTGTATTTAGGCATTGCTTGCTTTGCCCTTAGTCTGGTATTTCAGTTGATTACTCTGCCTGTGGAGTTTAATGCCAGCCGCAGAGCAATGGCTGCCATTGCAGATACGCAACTTCTTACCGAAGAGGAGCAAAGAGGCGCAAGAAAAACCCTGACCGCTGCAGCAATGACCTATGTTGCCGCTGTTGCTGTTGCAGCAGCGCAACTGTTACGGCTCATTCTTCTGTTTGGCGGTCGCAGAAGAAATGACTGAGAATCTCCGCTCCGTACTTGACATACGGAGCGGATTCCATTATACTCTGTGTTGTGTGAAAAATATGAAAAGTAGGAAAGGAGGACGATGATGGCCGGAGGTAAACATATCCTTGGTAAAGGCAATTCCCGCCGCGCATTTGGCACTGCAAAAGTCGGCGACCGCGGACAAATCGTCATTCCCAAAGAAGCGCGGGAGCTATTTAATATTCGTCCCGGGGATACACTGCTGATTATCGGCGAAGAAAATAAGGGACTGATCGTATCCCGACCTGAATTACTCCGCGACTTAGCTGATGAAATTTTTGAAAGTGACAGGTAGAAAGAATGGAAGAATTGTTGGAACTTTATAACACAATGGGCATTAGTCCTGCCGTTTATGATTATGGTGAGAAGACCTTGGATAAGCTAAAGGACCGGTTCGCGCAAATTGATAAAATTGCAGAACTCAACCAAGCAAAAGTGATTGCCGCTATGCAGAAAAATCGAGTTTCCGCTGCCTGCTTTGCAGCAACAACCGGCTACGGCTATGATGATGTTGGACGTGATAACCTAGAAAAGGTGTATGCCGATGTTTTTCATACCGAGGCGGCATTGGTGCGTCCGCAAATTACCTGCGGTACACACGCGCTGACCGTTGCATTATCTGCAAATCTTTTACCCGGTGATGAGCTGCTCTCCCCCGTTGGTCTCCCCTACGATACCTTGCAGGAGGTAATCGGTATTCGTCAAAGTCCCTGTTCCCTGGCTGAATACGGCGTAACCTACAAACAGGTAGACCTGTTGGAAGACGGCACTTTTGATTACGACAACATTCGCAAAGCAATTAACGAGAAAACAAAACTGGTAACGATTCAACGTTCCAAGGGTTATGCAACCCGTCCCAGCTTCTCTGTAAAACAGATCGGGGAATTGATCGCCTTTATAAAATCTGTTAAAGCAAATGTTATCTGTATGGTAGATAACTGCTACGGTGAGTTTGTAGAAGCTAACGAGCCCTCTGATGTGGGCGCCGATATGGTGGTTGGCAGTTTAATTAAAAACCCCGGCGGTGGTCTTGCCCCCATTGGCGGCTACATTTGCGGTACACAGGAATGCGTGAACCGGTGCGCTTATCGCCTGTCTGCCCCCGGCCTTGGTCAGGAAGTTGGCGCAAACCTGGGCTTAATGCCTGCGCTGTATCAAGGTTTCTTCCTTGCGCCTACTGTAGTAGCAGGCGCGGAAAAGGGCGCGATTTTTGCAGCGAATCTCTATGAGCCTTTGTGCTTTAAATGTGTACCTGATGCCACGCAAAGCCGTCACGATATTATTCAGGCTGTGGAGTTGGGCAGTGAGGAAGGTATGATCGCTTTCTGTAAGGGTATTCAAGCAGCCGCGCCTGTAGATTCCTTTGCAACCCCCCTGCCTTGGGATATGCCCGGTTATAAAGACAAGGTGATTATGGCGGCAGGCGCATTTGTTCAAGGCTCTTCCATTGAATTGTCTGCTGACGGTCCGATTCGTCCTCCCTATGCAGTATATTTCCAAGGTGGTTTAACCTGGTGCCACGCAAAGCTGGGTATTTTAATGAGCCTGCAGAAGATGGTTGATGCGGGTCTTGTAAACTTATAAAGAGAGAGGAACATTTTATGTCTTGGCTATTTTTTGCTATTGGTACCGCAATTTTATGGGGTACTGCGGAACTGTTTTATAAAAAAGGCGCTCGACCTGATGAAAAATATGCCCATCTGAAAATTTGCGTGTGGGTCGGCGTTGTTATGGGTGCCCACGCAATCTTTACGCTTCTGACACAGAACATCAACTACAATCCGGTTAATATCATTCGTTACCTTCCCGTTTCACTGTTTTACATCATCTCTATGGCTTTTTCCTATTTTGGAATGCGGTTTTTAGAGGAATCCATATCCGATCCCATAGAAAATACTGCCGGTGTCATTTGCGTAATTCTGTTTGCTTTGATTATGAAAGACAGCTTCCACTGGCTCACTTGGGTTGCCGTTGGAGTTATCGGTGTTGGTGTTTTGGGCGTTAGCATTCTGGAAAATCGCGGTGAAACACCAAGAAAAAAGAAGTATGGCAAAGCTTTGGCTGTCATCGCTTTTATTATGCCTTTCCTTTATGCCCTGTTGGACGCATTCGGTACATTCCTTGACGACGCATTCTTCCTGGTTGAAGACGTTGCTGCGTCCCCTCTGGTAGATATCACCGAGGAAACCATAGAAGCCGTTGCAAACACCAGCTACGAGTTAACATTTGCCTTCCTTGCTCTAATCTTATTTATCCTTATGAAGGTCAAAAAAGTTAAGTTTGGACCCGTGAATCAAAACAAAGATAAGGTTCTTGCAGCGGTATTTGAAACTGCAGGTCAGTTCACCTATGTGTATGCGCTCGGTGGTGTAGATGCTGTTGCCGCCCCCATTCTCTCCTCTGTTTGCGTTGTTTCCCTATTGCTTTCCCGTATTTTCCTAAAAGAAAAGCTTTCCTGGAAAACCTATGCGTTTATTTCCGTTGTGATTGTTGGCATTCTCCTGCTGGCAATCAGTGAAGAAATCTAAAGAAAAAGTGCTTTGAGAAAATGATATGCACCCCAAAAGTTAGACACTTTTGGGGTGTATATTTTTATGGCAAAAAAGGGACAAGAATACAAAAACTATAGCGCAGAGTACAAACTCAATGTTATAATGGATATGCAAGAACACCGGTTGGGGTATGTGGAG
>JAZNDB010000014.1:0-13821 GCA_045587845.1 Faecousia sp. | reverse complement strand
AAAACAAGGATAAGGTGAGATATAATAAGTACAAACTAGGAAGAGAAAACAAAAGAATTTTAGAAGAAAATCTCGGGGAATGGAGCAGATATATGAAGAAGATTATCGTGTTTGTCCTGCTTCTGGGAATGCTGATTCCTATTGGATTGACAAGCTTTGTCAGAGGCGCCAAGGCGGAAGTGAAACCGTTCTATTTTGTGAACAACATAGGAGAACTGGAAACAGGCGATTATAAATTCGACAATCCCTATGTGTATGCGAGAGTTACGTTCTCGACAAGTAAATACAGAGGCACGGGTGAGCTCCCTGTTTATATCAATATGAATGTGCTTGGTACGGTCAAGGGTATTCCTGAGATGGCCAAGAAAACAAAGGAAATCTTCGCAGATCGTCCTGAGGGCACTCGCTACATTATGCTGTATAAGACCATTGATACCAATGTACAGCCTGAGGCGAGGATCTATATGGACAAGGGTGTGGAATTGTATGTTCAGTGGGCAGAAGAATTTTTCGCGGAATATAAGGCAATTGGCGGCGAGCTGGACGGTATCATGCTGGATGTGGAGTATAACTACACCCATGCGCATTATCTGAAAAAGGTCTATAGAACCGGCTCTACGATCATAGATGAAACCGGTGAAACGGTGGAAGCTCCTGCTGATCCGGAGATTTATAAAAAAATCGTCGAACACCCTCTGTATGCCACGGAAGTGCGTCCTTTGCTGGAGGAGCGCGGTTTTCATTTTATTCAGGGCGACGGAAATAAATCCGAGATCTTTAATATCAACAACACTGCCAGTGAAGATGCGGCTATTTGGAATGCAGTTATGCACAATCGTTAGGCCGCTTATATGGAAGAGGCAATTGCGCCTGCCCTTAAGTATTTCCCTGATATTATGGTTACCAATTACGGCTTTTTTGATGGAAAAGCATGGAACACAAGTGTCGATGCCAAAGGTGGCAATACTGTTCGTGTAGGTACCACTGCAAGCGAACCATACTATGTAAGACAACCTGGCAGTAGCTTCTATGACACCGCTAATGGCTTTAGTGTCCCTACCACTTATAACGGCGCGGTTTATAAAGATACCGTGTTTAACAGCTTCCTGTATGAAATCAATGGTTTTAAGAGCATTTATGAATCCTCAGATAATAAGAGGATTAGCGCATTTGTTTCCGGCTTTAACTATCTGCACAGAAACAGACCGAAAAACGGAACTCGCAACACGCCCTACTATTCTGAGACAGTACTACATCTGGGCATGCTGAATCCCGAGGTGTTCCTTGGCTATATTGTAGGCCCCCGCGATACGACGATTGACGGCGAACCTTACGATTATGATGATGTCATCGAAGTTGCTTCTCAGCTAATGCGTGAACTAACCCGCGTGGCAGGCTATGCCGACCGCAAGGCGATTGCTGTACCTAAAACCTGGAACAGTAGTTTTGTTCTGTCCGGTATGTATGCCGGCGGACGGAATATCTGGCGTTTGACCCCCGATACCACCGTTACAACTCTTGAAAATTTCAAGATCGAGGGCAAGGATCCTACATTCAGAATCAATGGCCAGACCATTACTTTCCCTGGCGGTAAGATCGTGAAGGACGGCGAGGTCAGCCATATCGGCACCTGCGGTTACTGGATCGAAACCGCTGCCGATGTGACACCCATTGTTACCTCCAATGTAGATCGTTACCGTCAGTTCCCTGCCTTCAGTGAGGACTTCGATGACTACGAGACAGGTATGGCGTACAGTCACAACAAGGTGGAATTCCCTACCAGTTGGAACATTAAGGTCAGCAATGGGTCAAAGGCTGTTGTTGAAGAAGATAAGAGCAATGCAGGCAATAAGGTGCTGGCAGTGACAGGCAATGTGCAGCTGCAGAATGTTAAGATGCTGAAAAATGTCACAGCCGGCGATACATATGCAGAAAATCAGAGTTGGGAAGTAACCGTTACAATTCCTGCCAATATGGGCGAAGGGAAGATCACACTGTTATCTTTCAACGATAAAAACGGCAGATTGATTGACGGCGGTTTTCAGATTGTTGGTGGCAAGCTAAACTACTACAATGGTAGGGCATATGTGGAGCTGACAGGAGCGGATGTTTCTGCAGGCGGCAAGTTTACCTGCAAGAAAACAATGTACTTTAACACCACCGGAACATCTACCAGTGACTACACGGTCTATAATGCTGCCGGAAAAGAATTGGCTACTATTAAGAATGTTTCCATTGCAGCAAATATGGAGCTGCCTCTGCAGTCCATCAACCTTGACTTCGCCAACGTAAATGGTACAGTTTATGTAGATGATTACAAGTTGTATGCCACCGGCGTGGCTACCGACTTTATGCTCTACGATGAAAAGCACGGCACGCCTGTAGCTGAGTTGGATAAGGCAAGAGCTGCCAACACTGCTTACCGGCTGTCTTGGCTTAACGGAACTGCCTACGAAAAGGTCTACTCTGTGGTTGCAGCCTACTACAAAGGCAATCAGCTGGTAGAGGAGAAAGTCGTCCGGGAAATTAAGATGGCGCCCAATACCGATGCTGTGGAAACCGGTATCGTTGCGGTGAAGGACGGACAGTCTGTCCGTGTATACCTGCGTGATGACAGCAAGCTGGAACCTAGCGACGAGGTTAGCGACACTGATAGCACCGAGCCTGAGGAAAGTAAGCCGCAACCCAGTGGTGGTACCAACAATACCGAGCCTGAGGAAAGTAAGCCGCAACCCAGTGGTGGTACCAACAATACTGAGCCTGAGGAAAGCAAGCCGCAACCCAGTGGTGGTACCAACAATACTGAGCCTGAGGAAAGTAAGCCGCAACCCAGTGGTGGCATCAACAATACTGAGCCTGAGGAAAGTATGCCCGAATCCAGTGACGACATGAACGACACTGATAATACCGAACCTAAGGATAGAAACACCGGGATGTTGATCGCTATGGTTGTATGTGCGGTGCTTTTAGTATCTGCTATGGTTACGGCTGTGGTGATTATCAGTATAAAGAAAAAGATGGAAGCTTCTGTAGCAGCGTCCGAAGATAAGACTGTCGAATAATGTGTTAAAAGTCTGCCCCCGGCAGCGCAATAAGGTAGAGCACCCCTCTTTTGAGGGGTGCTCTTTTTACAGGCCCGCTTGCGGTGCCCATATCTTCCTTGGCGGCGGAGCGCCTGCGTCATCTGGTTATAGAGACTCCGGATGCTGTCCGTTGGCTGAACGACCTGGGTGTTATGTTCGACAAGGACGAAGACGGTCGTATGGTTACCTCCTGCGGTGGCACTTCTTGCAAGCTGTATGTAGAGGAAATGCCCCTGTTTGTCATTATCGATAGCGAAGGCAATAACCTTTACGAATCCGGCAGACAAGAATACCTTGCTGCGCGTGGCTAAGAAAGAATCAAAAAACAACCCCTGAGGCTTAAGCCTCAGGGGTTGTTTTTGTGTCAGTAAATTTTCCGTTCTCCAAGTAAAGAACTTATCTGCGGAGGTTTTCAATAATGGTGGTAACACCCTGACCGCCGCCGCAGCAGGAGGTGAACAGACCGTATCTGCCGCCTCTGCGTTCCAGTTCACGCATGGTAAACATTGCCACACGGCCACCGGAAGCACCGTTGGGGTGACCGAAGGAAATAGCACCGCCGTTTACATTCCAGCGATCCATATCGATGGTCTTTCCGGTAAGCTGCTCAATGTTACGGATTACGCCCAGGTTCTGTGCAGCGAAGGCTTCGTTACACTCCCAGATATCAATGTCATCTACGCTAAGACCGGCCTTGTTCAGCGCATCGATGCTTGCCTTTACAGGACCGAGGCCCATATACTTAGGATCCAGGGCGGAGTTGCCGGCCATTACGAACCGGGCAAAAGGTGTGTAGCCAAGTTCAGCAGCCTTTTCTTCCGTCATCAGCAACAGCATTGCAGCACCGTCATTTCTGCCGGATGCGTTACCTGCGGTTGTTACACCACCGGGCTGTACGCTACGCAGCGCAGCAAGACCTTCCAATGTGGTGGTGGGGCGGAGGAACTCATCCTTATCAAAGATGATCTCGGGGGTTTTTCTGGTTGCGGGAATGGTTACGGGGATGATCTCGTCTTTGAAATAACCCTTTTCGGTTGCAGCAGCAGCACGCATCTGGCTGCGGTATGCAAATTCGTCACATTCCTGACGGGTGATGTTAAACTGCTTTGCTACGTTTTCAGCAGTGGTGATCATATCACAGTTGTCTTCCGGAATGTGGGAAAGAACCTGAGGAATGGGGGCAGGGGCGATCAGCTTATAGGGCTCATTGCACATAGAGAACTTGGCAAATAACTGGCTGTAAGACTCAGATCCACCAGCAATCATAATGTCCGCAGTGCCGATCATAATGGCAGCGGCAGCGTGATTAATGGAATCGATGGCACTACCGCACTGACGCTCTACAAAGCTTGTCCATACATCATAGCCGAGCTTGGAACGGAGCACTGCCAAACGGGCAGGACCCGCTGTCTGGTGATCGTGCAGGGCACAGCCCAGATATACGCCGTCGACTTTACCGCCTTTTTCGATGAGCTGTGTCTTATCCAGCAGGCCATCAATGGCAAATGCTGCCAGTTCGGACATACTGAACTGTCGCAGGCCACCGCCCATCTTGCCAAAGCCGGTACGCACACCGTCAACAATTACTACATTACGCATTCAAATGCACCTCGAATTGTAAATATATTTAGGTATTGCACCTGTAAACAGTGTAGCATAGGGGTAAATATTTGTCAATAAAGCCTGTGCAAAAACTGAGAATTAGTGATAATAAACAAATATTGCGAAAATAGAAATCGGCAAAGAAGAAAATGCCAATCAAAACGCAGAATTTGCAAAATATTTATCTTTTCTCGTTGACAGGTTGCTGGCTTTCCCTTTATAATGTTGATGTAATTTTATATAAAATATAAGGAGGGCTACTATGGGTAGACCGTTAGAAGGCATAAAAGTTGTGGAGCTTGCAACTTTTGTTGCTGCACCTGTCTGTGCCAGACTTCTTGCAGATCTGGGCGCAGAGGTAATCAAAGTGGAGCGTCCCAATGGTGATGACTGGCGACGCACCGCCATTAATTATGTTTCGTCACATTTCAGCGACCAGGAAAATCCCGTGTTTGATATTTATAACACAGGCAAAAAGATGGTTGCTTTGGATCTGAAAAAGCCGGAAGGATTGGAAGCGTTCCATAAGCTCCTCTCTCAGGCAGATGTGTTTGTTACCAATGTCCGTCCGGCAGGATTGAAGCGGTTGGGTCTTTCCTATGAGGATCTGAAGGAAAAGTACCCCCGTCTGATCTATTCCATCATCGTTGGATACGGCGAAAAGGGTCCGGATGCAGACAAGCCTGCTTTCGACCATACCAGCTTCTGGGCAATGAGCGGATTTTTGCGGGATCTTGCGCCCCTGAACGATCCGGAGACCTTTTCTCCTGTCAACGCTCCCGGCGGTGTAGGCGATACCGTTTCCGGCATGTTCCTGATGGGCGAGATTTGTGCAGCGCTGATCAATCGGGAGAAAACCGGCAAAGGCGATTATGTGGTTTCCAGCTTGTTCCATAACGGTATTTTTGTGACAGGAACGATGAATATTATTTGCCAAAGACCCTTTGGTGTTCGATATCCCCACAGCCGCGTAGACCACGGCAACCCCGGCGGAAACTATCGCTGCGCAGATGATGAATATGTGATTTTGTGCGGCATTTCCGATGCAAAGACCCTTCCCGGTCTTTATGCTATGCTTGGAATACCGGAACTGCTCACCGATCCCAGATTTGATACCGGTGCCAAGCGCTGGGAAAACCGGAAGGAATACTACGGGATCCTGGCTGCCGAATTCCGGAAAAAGACTGCTGATGAATGGGAAGAAATTGCCCAGACATACGATCTTCCCATTATGCGCATGAATCATTTTGCGGATGTGGCAGAGGATGAACAGGCTTGGGCAAATGATTATCTGGAACATGTTGAGTTTGCAAACGGTCGGGTAGATGTGATGCCCAGAAGTCCTATTGAAATGGGTGCGGTGCAAGGCCTTAAAACTGTTCCGGCACCTCTGATTGGCGGTCACGGCAGGGAAGTGCTGAAGGATTTGGGTTATACCGATGAAAAGATCGAAGAAATGCTTGCTTCCGGTGTTGTAACGATTCAGGAAAAATGATGAATTCAGGACGGCATCTGTCGTCTGTAGAAAAGGAGAATGGATATGTATAATTTTAGCAACAAGTTTGTTGTGGTAACCGGCGCCGGAAAGGGCATCGGCAGAACGATCGCAGAGCGCTTTATTACAGAAGGCGCAGCAGGAGTTGCAATGCTGGATTACGATGAAACACTGGTTAAGGCAACAGCCGCAGAGCTTGACCCTTCCGGGAAGATCGCGCTGGCTGTTAAATGTGATGTTTCCAAGGAAGACAGCGTGCAGGCTGCCTTTGCAGAAATTTACGAAAAGTTCGGTCGAGTAGATGTTCTGGTGAACAATGCCGGCATTACACGGGATGCCATCTTCCATAAGATGACTCCTGCCCAGATGCATCAGGTTATGGATGTAAACTTCTTCGGCACCTATAACTGCATTTATCAGGTCGTTCCCGGTATGCGTGAGCAGGGTTACGGCAAGATCGTCAACATTTCTTCCACATCCTCCTATGGCAACCCCGGTCAGGCAAACTACTCTGCCTCCAAGGCTGCTGTTGAGGGTATGACCAAAACTCTGGCAAAGGAGCTGGGCAGAAAGAATATTCAGATCAACTGCGTCCTGCCCGGTTATATCGATACCGAAATGATGCGGGCAATTCCTGCGGATATGCTGGAAAAATCCATCAACAACACACCCCTTAAGCGACTGGGTGTTCCAAAGGAAATCGCCGCTCTGGTAGCATTCCTGAGCAGCGACGAGGCTTCCTATGTGTCCGGCACCTGCATTATTTGCAGCGGCGCATCGGTTGTTCATTAAGACTTTTTTGGTTCTTTTTATCCATATCTGCGATGGTGTCAAGGGATATGCGCTTTTGCGCAAGGACGCTATACATAAAGTAGTTTCCCTTTGCATTAAAATCTTTTGTGAAGCCGAACAGAATATCCGCCGGGTACGCGCGGCGGCATTGTCCGGGGGTAATGCCTGCATATTTCAGGAACACCCGGTTGAAGTGGCTCACGGAGGAGAAACCACACATCTGGGACACCAAGGGCAAAGACAGATCGCTATACACGATCAGCTCTGCAGCTTTGCGGATGCGGATCGTATTCAGACAGTCCAGAATCGTCTGCCGGGTATCCTTTTTGAAGGCAACGCACAGATAGCTTTTGTTGTACCCCATAGTGGAAGCAAGTGAGTCCAAAGAAATGTTTTCACTGTAATGGGCTTCCAGGTAGTGAATGATCTGCTGAGAAAGCTCACTGCAGCCGGATGCGTCCAGATGCTGAAAGGACCGGGGTTGCAGAGAGCGGGATTCTTGGTTTAAAAATTCCAGCAAAGCAGTTAAATAAGCAGATGCAGCATGATCGGCAAGACTGCCAAGTTCTGAGAATTCTTTCAGAATTTGCTGAAAAAGTTTTTGGGCAAGAATGTCGTTTGTAATTGGAATGAAGTTTTCCGGGAACGGGGATTGCCCCAGGGTGAATTTGATTTCCAGACATTCGACGGTTGCAGCGCTTTCGTTGGAATATGTGTGCTCGATACCCGGCGGGACCAAAATGGTATGACCCGGATGCAATTCGTAGACGGAATCACCGGCTACAAATCGGATGGAACCGGCGTTGAGGTGGAACATGTGGAAATAAGGGTGAGAATGGGGCTTAACACCAGCGCCCGGATTGAGTTTAGAGTGGGTGACCCACAGGATTTGCAGTCGGTCCACAGCACTTCCTGCCTTTCGTTGGTAATATGATAATAGTATAACATATAAAATACACTTATGTAAAGAAGGAGCATTATTATGGAAATCAAGAAACTTGCCGTTATCGGCGGTGGCCTGATGGGCCGTCAAATCGCGCTGTGCGCAGCAATTAGCGGATGCGATGCCGCTTTGTATGACCTTGCCCCCGCAGTTCTGGAGAATGTTGCCCAGTGGTCTGAAGAATACCTGGCAGGCCGCATTGCAAAGGGTCGTATGACTGAACAGCAGGTGGCGGAAATCAAATCCCGCTTCCACATCGAAGCAGATCTGCAGACTGCAGTCAAGGATGTGGACGCAGTTATCGAGTGCATTATCGAGGTGGAGAAGGTAAAGTATGATCTGATCCACCAGCTGGACAGCATGATCGATAGCAGAACCATCATTGCTACCAACTCCAGCTTTATGGTTTCTTCTCTGTTTGCAAGCGCAATGAAGGATCCTTCCCGTCTTTGCAATATGCACTTCTATAACCCTGCGCTGGTTATGAAGTTTGTGGAAGTGGTTCAGGGTCCTCATACCTCTGAGGAAACTGCCGGCGCAATTTATGACCTGGCAAAGAAAATGGGCAAGATCCCCATTTGGCAGAAGAAGGAGATCCCCGGCTTTGCAGGCAACTACCTCAATGCAGGTCTTTTTGAGCGCGCAAGACATCTGGTGCAAAACGGCTACTGCACTGTGCAGGAAGTGGATATTGCTCTGGAAAACGGCTTCAACCACAAAATGGGCGTGTTTCGCATGGAAGACTTGACCGGTCTGGACTTGTCCTTCACAATTATGAAGAAGAAATACGAGGATTCCGGTGTCAAGCCTGATATGTACGATATGTATGAGCAGATGGTAAAGGAAAACCGCCTGGGTCGCAAAACAGGCCACGGCTGGTACGATTACGAATAAGAAGAAAATCGAAAACCTTCTGGATAAGTTCTGCGTTGTATCCGGTGGAGGATCTACTTGTAGCTGATGAAACAGATAATACCTTATTTAGAACACGTGAAGGGGGATACATGGTGTATCGTCACCGGCTTTTGCCGTATCCCCATATACATGCCCGACCGCAGCAGGGCGGTGATGATAGACTCCGGTCTAAAGCATCCGGACAGGGAAGGGATACTTTCCTTGTTGGAAAAGGAAGATATTCGGGTGGATTCTCTGCTGACCAGCCATTTCCACAGAGACCATATCGGCAACCATAACGCCATCAAGGAAAAATATGGTTGCACTGTCTATATGACCGCATATGCGGCCATTGTGGGGCAGGAGCGGGCCAATTTAATGACCGCCGGTTATGAAATTCATGCTATGACCAAAGCACGGGGAGATTATCCTGCTTGCCCCTGTGATGAACTGATCCCCCAGGGCGCGGATCGCGTCACCGTTTCTGGTGCTGATTTTGCTTTGTTCTGGCTGCCTGGACACGCAGTGGAGCAGGTGGGCTTTGTGACCCCCGACGGTGTTGCCTACGTGGCAGACACCCTTCTCAGCGACCACGTGCTGGAATCTGTCCGCCTGCCATACTATACCTGCTGCCGTCTGGATTTAGAGGCAAAGGAGTCCCTGCGTAATCTCCGCTGCGACCGCTATATTCTGGCTCACAACGGCATCTGCGACGATATCAGCGGCCTGATCGACCGGAATATTGCCAATGTCCATAAGCAGCTGGATATGGTAGAGAGCCTGGCGACCCAGTGGCAAACCCTGGAGCAGCTTTCTGTGGCGGTAATGACTCATTTGGGGATTGACCTAAACGCCACTGTCAAAGTCCTCGGCTCAAAGCGGAATATTCAGGTGCTGGTAGAGTGCCTTGTGGAATCCGAGCGTTTGACAGTTCGGGTGCGGGATGGCTTTGTAGAATATCTTGCAGCTAAATAAGAAAAATGACTTCAATCAATGATTGAAGTCATTTTTTATACTTATTCCCACTCGTTGCAGATATCTTTGACTTAAACAAATTTGTTTAGCGAATAGGATACCTGCTATTCTGATTATTTTGATTGTCCATATTATCACAGCTGTGCGTCGGATGCTTATCAAATCCTTATCATTGCTGATAAGAATACTATAGCGCAACGAGAAAAAGTGGGCTGAAATCAAGGGATTTCAGCCCACTGAGAGTTAATATGCAATTATTCTCACTCGACCAAGACTAAACGATTTTGTTTAGAAATTCAAGAGGCTTTGCAGAAATAGCGGCAAGGAATGTTCCTTACCGCTATTTTACATTGTTCAATTATGGAATTATTGACTATCTGATTTAGAGGAACAACCGCCGTTGCACTTACTGCCACACTGTTTGGCATAAGGGCAACCCACACATTTTTCTCCACGTTTCTTTGCACGGATAAGATACCATATGATACCTGCCGCAATAGCAACTAATATTAAAACAACAATAACATTTTCCATAATCAAAATCCTAACTGAGATAAATTATTTTGTGGCTTTCAGCGCATACTCGGATTTCATCTTTTTGTTGTTGCTGATAATCAGGGCAACTACAACAGCAATCATAGCCGCTACAGCAATAGCACCGCCGATTGCAGCACCAACGTTAAGAGTACCGCCTACGATAAGGGTACCAATGGTGTAAACGAGATATGCCACAGTGTAACCAACTGCAAGCTGAAGTCCGATACCGCCCCAAAGCCATTTTGCACTCTTCATTTCAGCGTTCATAGCGCCGATTGCAGCAAAGCAAGGAGGTGTGTAAAGGTTAAACATCAAGTATGCAAGGGCGGCAACTTTGGTAATTGCCATAATTCCTGCAACCTCTGCGCCTGCACCTTCCATAAGGGCGAGTTCTTCGGTATCAATGAGGTTTTCAAGACCAACGAAGCAAACAGCAAGAGTACCTACAACGTTTTCTTTAGCAATAAAGCCGGTGATAGCCGCAGCTGCCAACTGCCAAGAAAGAACGCCGACAATCGGAATGAGCAGATAAGCAAAAGGAGAAGCGATGGAAGCGAGAATAGAAGAATCTACGCTTTCAGCAACTGCAAAACTCCAAGTGAAGGTCTGCATTAACTGTACTGCCATATTGCAAAGGAGGATGATGGTTGCGGCTTTAACAATATACGCCCAACCACGAGAGCACATAGACTTAAATGCGCCCCAAAGAGAAGGAGCCTTGTATTCAGGAAGCTCAATAATGAAGAAAGACTTTCTTGCCTTGTAGCCCGTAATGAGATTGATAAGCAATGCGCCAAGGAAAATAAGAGCAATGCCCGCAAAATACATCAATGCACTAACCCACCAAGCATCTTCAAAGAAGGCACCGGCAAACAGAGCAATAACGGGAATTTTTGCGCCGCAGGGCATAAAGGGAGCCAGCATAGCAGTTGCTCTGCGCTCACGCTCGTTTCGGATTGTGCGGCTTGCCATAATACCGGGAACAGCACAACCTACGGTAATAACGAAAGGAATAACCGACTTACCGGAAAGGCCTACCTTCTTGAAGATAGGATCAAGAACAACAGCCGCACGGGACATATATCCGCAATCCTCTAAAAGAGCAATGAGGAAATACATTACCATAACGAGAGGTAGGAAGCCCACAACGGCAACCACACCGCCGATGACGCCATCAACGAGAATAGCAGAGATCAGCGGATTAGCGCCTTCCAATAGTCCACCTACCCAACTCTGGAACATTTCAAGCAGAGTTACAAGACCGGGAATTACCGTACCGTTTTCAAACGCATAGCCTTCAGCGATCCAGGCCCCGAGTGTAGACTGAGAAATAAAGAACACAAGGAACATCACGGCAGCGAAGATCGGGATACCCAGCCACTTGTTAGTCAGCACTGCGTCGATCTTATCACCGATATTCTTGTCCTTGGTGAGAACCTTACGGCTCTCAACTTCTTTTACAATGTCATTTACAAACGCAAAACGTTTACGGTCAGCAGCTTCAACAACCGCCTTATCGGTAAGGTCAATATCGCCTTGTACGTAAGGAGCTGTCTGTTCTTTGCCCGCTTGTGAAATAGCAGCCTCGACAAGAGCTTTCAAGCCATCTGCAGAAGTGGAAACGGTTTTAACAACGGGACAGCCAAGTTTTTGTGATAGTGCATCGGCATCAATCTTGTTGCCTTTCTTTTTGCCAATATCGCTCTTATTCAAAGCAACAACAACAGGAATGCCAAGTTCTAAAAGCTGCGTGGTGAAGAAAAGGCTACGGCTCAAATTATCCGCATCCACGATGTTGATAATTACATCAGGATTTTCGTTCTTTACATAAGAACTTGTGATACTTTCTTCGCTTGTAAATGGTGACATTGAGTATGCGCCGGGAAGGTCCACGGCAGTGATCTGCTCACTTCCTGCATACGCTTTCTTAATCGGGTGTTCTTTCTTGTCAACGGTAACACCTGCCCAGTTACCAACCTTTTCATTACGGCCGGTCAGAGCATTATACATTGTGGTCTTACCTGAGTTCGGGTTGCCTGTTAAAGCAATTCTCATTGATTTCTTCCTCCTACATCTTAACCTTATATAAATCCTATCGGATAAAGTTATAAATTCGAGTTAGCGACTGCTAACTGTCAGACTAAAAAAATAGGCCGCAGCCTATTCTTTTACTTTATACAATAATGGCTTCTGCCAATTGTTTGTCGATATTATATCGAGCATCCTTAATGGAAACGGTACAACCGCCTTTGCGGTGGGCAATCACCGTAATGGTTTCACCACTATAACAACCGAGAGAAAACAAAAAAGCATTCAGTTCTTCATCGTCTGTGTTGATTTTCTGAATAATGTATTCTTTTCCTTCTTCTACTTCTCTCAAATTCATATCCGTTACCACCATATTATGTAGCGGTTAGTTTCTGCTAACCGTTAACTCTAAAATATAGTTAGCCATCGCTAACCTTGAGATAGTATAATCGATATTCGTTGATTTGTCAATAGCTTTTTAGAAAAATTCTCCTTTTTTACCGACTTTGTGAACATCAATGAAAGGATATAATTGATTTTTCGCTTTCTTTGTGGTATCCTAACAATAGTAATTAGTTTTATTTTGGAGTGTAGATTATGGGATTAAAACCTTCGGGCGAGATGTATCTCGAAACAATATTTGTCCTTAGTCAGAAAAAATCTTCTGTTCGTTCTATCGATATAGCAGAGCATATGAATTATTCCAAGCCAAGCGTTAGTCGTGCGGTTGGACAGTTGAAATCTGCAGATTATATTATTATTGACAACGATGGTTATATCACCCTAACCGAAGAAGGGTTATGTGAAGCAAAGAGAATTTACGAACGCCATACGGTATTAACCAAAGTTCTTGTAATGCTCGGAATCGATGAAGAAACCGCTTCCGATGATGCTTGTAAGATAGAACACGTTATAAGCGATAGATCCTTTGAAACCATACGAAAACATATGGAAGAAAACAGTTGAACGAAATACGGCGGCAGAGAGGTGTTAATCTCCCTGCCGCCGTGCTTCGGTTAGTTGTAAATTATATCGTGATTTACGATTTCTGTGGCTCTGCTGCGGATAATAATTGCGCTCAAAATAATGCGAATAAAGAAAACAATAGCAGACAACGAAAACCACTGTCTGCTACTATAGATAAACTGTGTTACTTTGGTTATCATAGTAGAACATTCACTATTCCCATTAGTAGAATAAAAAACATTCCCTTAGATACAATTAATGTTCCTATAGCGGCATATATAAAAAGTTAAATAAATGACCAATACCCCAAGTCTGTCGGCACCATCGAGTGGGGAGAAGTATAAAAAGTGCCCTCTGCGAGTAAATGAAGTGAACCCCAAAGTTTAGACAAAATTTAATATTAACTTGCTTGTGAATGAGTTCGGTATTGTACCGGACTCATTCCTTTTAATTTTAGAGATATTCTCTCGTTGTTGTAATAATAGATGTAATCATCCAGAGCCTGG
>JAZNDB010000013.1:0-6244 GCA_045587845.1 Faecousia sp. | reverse complement strand
ATGAAGGCTAAGCCCGCTGCAGCTAAGGGTCAGTACGTGAAGTCCTGCACCGTGGTTTCCACTATGGGCCCCGGCGTAAAGGTCAACACCGCCAAGTACGGCAACTAATTCACTATAAAAACCCGAAAGACTATAGGTCTTTCGGGTTTTTGCTAATTTTTCTCTTGTTTTTTCCAAAATAACGCTTGACATTATGATTGGAATATGATAGAATTCGACTGTTGCCAAAGACAGTAGGTGTCGCAAGACATAAATCCTACCGAGGTGCGTTTAACATTTTGATTGTTTGCGTGTCTTTCTGTCTTCTGGCAGGAAGACATTTTTTCGTTTCGGAGGTGAAACACATGCCCAACGCAAAGGTTCTTGAGAGCAAAAAGGCAGTTGTTGAATCCCTGTCCGCTAAGATCAAGGAAGCTTCTTCCGTGGTTTTCGTTGACTACAAGGGTATCACTGTTGCTCAGGACGCCGCTCTGCGTAAGCAGTTCCGTGATGCAGGTGTAGAGTACTCCGTTGTTAAGAACACTCTGACCCGTTTCGCTGCCAAGGAAAATGGCTACGACTTCGACGAGGTTCTCAACGGCACTACCGCTATGGCCAGCACCACCGGCGACCCCATTGCTCCCGCTCGTATCGTATGCGAGTACGCTAAGAAGAACAAGCTCCCCCTGACCATTAAGGGCGGTGTTGTTGAAGGCTCTGTTCTGTCCGCAGCTCAGCTTAACGGCTTCGGCGAACTGCCCAGCAAGAACGCATTGGTCGCATCCGTGCTTGGTACTTTCTTGGCACCTATCTCCAGCTTGGCTTTCGTTTTGGATCAGGTTCGTATCCAGAAGGAAGGCGGCGCTGCTGCTGAATAATCAGCAAATCTCATTCGTAAATCAACAAACTTTAAACAGAATTAACATTTAGGAGGAACTAACAATGGCTAGTGAAAAAGTCACTGCTCTCGTAGAGGAAGTTAAGGGTTTGACCGTTCTGGAGCTGTCCGAGCTGGTACACACCCTGGAGGAAGTTTTCGGCGTTTCTGCCGCTGCTGCTGCTGTTGCTGCACCCGCTGCTGGCGGTGCTGCTGAGGCTGCTGAAGAGAAGACCGAGTTCGACGTTATCCTGAAGGACGCTGGCGCTTCCAAGCTGAACGTCATCAAGGTTGTTCGTGAGATCACCGGTCTGGGTCTGAAGGACGCTAAGGATCTGGTTGACAACTGCCCCAAGACCCTGAAGGAAGCTGTTTCCAAGGAAGATGCCGAGCAGATCGTTGCAAAGCTGAAGGAAGCTGGCGCCGAGGCCGAGATGAAGTAAGATTCACTTCATTTTACACAGAGAAAACAGCCGCCGGTTTACTGGCGGCTGTTTACATTTTAGGAGGTTCTTATGGAATCTATTGTTAGCTACTTTGCTGGCTTAAATTTGGATATCGGCGTATTTCTGAAATCTATCGGTATGCTGATCGGCGCGTTATTGCTGCTGGCCATCGTAGGCCGTCTGGCATTCGGCAAGCGTTCTGCGCTGATTTTGGCGGTATCTTCTGCCATTGGTATTCTATTTATCTACGTTATCACCATTTTATTGGGTGACGCAGGCGACCAGTTCCAGAAATTTATCGCTCCCCTGCCCTTCGTCACCATCGAAAACGACACTATGTTGCTGTTTAATTTCCAGGCAGATTACACCGTTATTTGTACCCAGGTGCTCAGTATGATCATTTTGTCATTTTTAATGAATTTGGCTGATGGCTGGTTGCCTACAGGCAAACATCTTCTCAGCTGGGTATTTTTCCGTTGCTTGGGTGTTATAATAGCTTTGGTGCTGCATTTGATCGTTACAGGATTGCTCACCTCTCTCTTACCGGAGGGATTGATTACATACGCACCTGTTATTCTTCTGGGAATTTTAGTGCTTATGCTCTTAACCGGCGCACTCAAATTCCTTGTGGGTCTTATTCTTACCACTGTGAATCCTTTGATTGCTGCCCTATACACCTTTTTCTTTGCCAACATTGTGGGCAAGCAAATCACAAAGGCCATTCTTACAACCGCTATTTTAGCCGG
Organism: Faecousia sp.; assembly: GCA_045587845.1. GTDB lineage: Bacteria > Bacillota > Clostridia > Oscillospirales > Oscillospiraceae > Faecousia. The sequence continues at coordinate 4,196 of JAZNDB010000013.1, read as the reverse complement.
ATTGGTACTGGCGCTGGAGAAAATAGGCGTTGTGGCAATTTCTATTGCCTCGGCCGCGCTGGCTGCATACATACCGCTGCTTCTCCTGCTGGTTGTTTTGTGGTATATTATCGGCAAACTTTTATAATTTTCCTGTAAATATTATAAAGTTTTATTTTACAAATGCGCCAAAATATATTATAATGTATCGGTAGGGAATTTTTTGTACCTGCAAATTTTTAGATTAAAAATCAGAATGGATGTGTTACTATGAGCCGGATGTTAGGTACTGTTTCTATGGGTGTACGCGCACCTATTATTCGTCAAGGAGATAACCTTGCTGAAATTGTTACCGGTTCTATTTTAGACGCGATTCGTGTTGACGGTTTGACACCTCACGACCGTGACATTGTTGCAATGACCGAAGCAATTGTTGCGCGCGCACAAGGCAATTATGCCAGCGTTGAGGACATTGCGCAAGATGTACGCGCCAAGCTGGGCGGTGAAACCGTTGGCGTTATCTTCCCGATTTTGAGCCGTAACCGGTTTGCAATCTGCCTGCGCGGTATTGCATCAGGTTGCAAAAAAGTAGTCTTGATGCTGAGCTATCCTTCCGACGAGGTGGGCAACCACTTAATCGATTGGGATATGATGGATGCCCACAACGTTGACCCCTATCGGGATGTGCTTACTGAGGAAAAGTATCGGGAACTGTTTGGCTATGTCAAGCACCCCTTTACCGGCGTTGACTATGTAGAATACTACAAGTCTTTGATTCAGGAGTGCGGCGCAGAGGCTGAAATCATTTTTGCTAACGACCCCCGCGCTGTTCTAAACCACACGAAGAACGTACTCAACTGTGATATTCACACCCGTGTCCGCACCAAGCGCTTACTAAAAGCTGCCGGCGCTGAACGTGTTTACGGTTTGGACGAAATTATGACCGCCCCCGTAAACGGCAGCGGTTATAATGAGAATTATGGTCTGTTGGGTTCCAATAAGGCAACAGAAAACACTGTAAAGCTATTCCCCAGAGATTGTCAGGGTCTTGTCGAAGACATTCAGAAGCGTCTTTTGGACGCTACCGGCAAGCATATGGAAGTTATGGTTTACGGTGACGGCGCATTCAAAGACCCGGTAGGTAAGATTTGGGAGCTGGCTGACCCTGTGGTCTCCCCTGCCTATACTGCAGGTCTGGAGGGCACTCCCAACGAGCTGAAGCTGAAGTACCTGGCAGATAACGACTTTGCCAATCTCTCCGGCGAAGCATTGAAGGACGCCATTAAGGACAAAATCCAGCAGAAGGACGGCTCCAGCCTGGTTGGCAATATGGCTGCCCAGGGCACTACCCCCCGTCGGTTAACGGATCTGATTGGTTCCTTGTGCGACCTCACTTCCGGTTCCGGTGACAAGGGTACACCTATTATCTATATCCAGGGTTACTTTGATAATTACACCACAGATTAATGTTTCACAAACAAAAAGAGGAGGCTAAGCCTCCTCTTTTTTATTTTCTTTCTGCCTTCTCTACGGCCACCAAAACGTCAGCCATAGCATCTGTGTTTACAGATTCCATCTGTCCGTTATCGTAGCTCTCTGCTACCTTAGGATCAATGGGAAGCCTTGCCAGCACGGGAATCCCCAACTCCGCGGCAACGGCATCCAGCTTGCTTTCACCGAACACATTGATGCGCTTTCCGCAATCAGGACATTCCAGATAGGCATAATTTTCCACGAAGCCTAACACAGGAATGTGCATCATATTTGCCATTTTTACGGCTTTTGTTACGATCATAGATACCAGATCCTGCGGGCTGGTAACGATTACAATGCCGTCCACCGGCAGGCTTTGGAACACCGTTAGCGGTACATCACCGGTGCCGGGAGGCATATCCACAAACAGGAAATCCACATCTTCCCAGATCACATCAGTCCAGAACTGCTTCACCGCACCGGCAATCACCGGTCCACGCCACACAACAGGAGAAGATGCATCGTCCAGCAACAGGTTAATAGACATCACCTGTATGCCGGTTTTGCTCACAGCGGGGTACAAGCCGTCCTCATTGGCGCCCTGGCATTCGGTAACGCCAAAGGCTGTGGGGGCAGAGGGGCCGGTAATATCCGCATCCAGCACACCGACGCGTTTCCCATTTTTTGCCATAGCGGAAGCCAGCATAGCGGTCACAGTGGACTTGCCTACGCCACCCTTACCGGATACCACAGCAATTACTTTTTTAACGTTGGATTTTGGATTCAATGCTGCCAACAGGCTTTCCTTTTTGCGGTCACCGCAATCAGAGCTGCCGCAGGACGCGCAATTTCCACTACAAGAACTCATATAATTTACTCCTTCTTTTTTCTTTTAACTCTCTTGGGCTGTTTCCCACTGTTCCATCAACGACAAGAGAACTGCCTCGGCATTTTCTTTTTCGCCCAGCAGGCGGGTCAATTCCTGATAATCTGCTGCTGATGCTTCAATATCTGCATCCAGTTTGGCAATTACCAGTTCCTGTTTTTCGATTTCCCGCTCCAGGCGACGAATCAGCTTATCGTTTTCCTTTGTTCCGCCTTTGGGCTTTTCCTTTTTGGGCTTTTGCTCTACCGTGGGTTGCGGCTTTGTCATAGCCTCGTGTTCTAAGATAGAACGGTACTTGCTATAACCGCACTTAAAGTCGCGAATTTTACCGTCTTCCAGCAACCAAATACGCTCGGCAAATTTCTCAATGAAATAGCGGTCGTGGGATACGAAGAGCAAAACACCCTCAAATTCCTCAATGGCCGCCTCCACCCATTCCCGGGACGCAATATCCAGGTGATTGGTGGGCTCGTCCAAAATCAGCAGGTTGATTTTTTCGTCCATCAGCATACACAGCCTAAGCCGCGATTGCTCACCGCCAGACAAGTTTCCCACACTTTTGAACACATCTTCTCCCTGAAACAGAAATGCGCCCAGACGGTCACGGGCGACCTGCGGCGTGCAGTTCTTTTCATAAAGCATTGTGTCATAAAGGGTTCTCTCGGGGTGGTTAAAGTGAATAATTTGAGGTAGGTATCCCCATTTCACTGTAGGCCCAAATTGAATCTTACCTTTACAATCCTCTTCACCCAGCAGGCACTTGATAAAGGTGGATTTTCCTGTACCGTTATCACCCAGCAGAGCAATTCGCTCGCCACCCTCCACCTTTAGCTCCACATCAGCAAACAGGGTGCGTCCTCCAAAGGATTTCTCTACGTTTTTCATTTGAAAAACCACATCACCGGAAAAATCCTTTTGGCTAAAGTTTGCCTTCATTGTTTTTTCCGTTTTGGGTTTTTCGGTTTTTTTGATGCGTTCCATTCTGTGTTGAATGGACATAGCCCGGCGGTACAGAGTACGGTTATTGATACCCCAACCCTTCATTCGTTCCACTGTATAGCCCAGTTGCTTTAATTTCGCCTGCTCCTGTTCATATTGCTTCAGTTGCAGATTAAAGCGGGCTTGCTTTTCCTCAATATAAAAGGTGTAGTTGCCGGAATAGAACTCTGCGTGACCGTCAACAATTTCTATCACCCGTTGCGCAATGGTGTCCAAAAAATAGCGGTCGTGGGAAATTGCCAGCACAGTACCCTTAAAGCTATTGATATAGCCTTCCAGCCATTCTACACTTCGTAAATCCAAATGGTTTGTGGGCTCGTCCAATAATAGAATGTCCGTTTTTTCTAACAGAAGACGCGCCAGATTCACCCGCGTTTTTTCGCCACCGGACAAGCTGGTAAATTCCTGCGCCCGTTGTTCCGGTGAAATGCCGAGACCGTTGCAGATTTTGTCTACTTCCACGTCCATCTCATAGCCACCACCGGCTTGAAAGCGGTTTACAAGATCATCGTACTGAGAAAGCTGTTCTGCAGTTGCGCCCAATGCCATCTCCTGCTCCAAAAGGCGCATCCGTTCGCGGATCTTAGTCAGCCCTTGATAGGCAGAACGAAGCACATCCTCCACAGTATAGTCCGCAGGGAATTTGGGAATTTGTGAAATCAGTCCCAAACGTTTATTGGGATTTACAAACACCTCACCGGAATCGTAATCCATTTGCTTTGTGAGAATGTTAAAAAGCGTAGTCTTGCCACAGCCGTTACGGCCAAGAATGGCAACCCGTTCCCCCTCTTGAATGTCAAAGGACAGATTCTCCAGCAGATTCTCCCCTATCACAAAAAACTTTGTTAAGTTTTTAACC
>JAZNDB010000012.1:0-10028 GCA_045587845.1 Faecousia sp. | reverse complement strand
TCCTTAAGTTGACATAGATGAATTGTCGAAAAATGGGATTTTTAATTTCTCTTTCTTTTTCGACAAATTCCGAACAATACCGGACCGTCAGTTATTTCTTCCTAAATAGATAAAGTCCCCGGTTGTCCGGGGACTTTGTTCTTGGTTAGGATTTCGTTTCAAACTGTTTGCGAATCTGTTCGTTGATCTGTACATTCAACGCGGCAATCTTTACCATGTCTGACTCATGCACACTAATGGTTGCGATATCCGGTTTGTCACCGTACTGTGGAAAGTTGACCAACCAATAGCCATCCACACATTTATCATAGCAGATCCAACCGGTCATGCCTTTATGAACACCGTCCTCGGTGTATTTTTTCTTTTCAACAATTACTTCAATGCAATCTAATTCTTTCATATCATTTATCTCCATAAGGGGTTGCCAATCGAATCTTTCCCTTCGGTTCTACCATCCAGCCGCTGGTAAATGTGACTGTGCCGGATTGATCCTTTCTGGGAATTTCGATTGTGATGTTAATTCTCTGTCCGTTATGATTCAGCTTGTTTAGAGTATACTCTCCGCATAGATATTTTGCAAGGCCTTGCTGTTCTATTTCATTTTGCAGCCATTTTGCATCTTCTACGCTATATCCCCAACTCTGAAACAGCTTGTCCTTGCCGTGGGGATGGATACCCCATGTGTTAAATAAGTACGGATCAAACTTGCTATATGCACTGGTGGCTTCCGCATTGTTTTTAACCTGAGTGGTTGGTATCGCAACCGTTGTGCAATGACATTTTTCGTGCAACGGTGCTATCGGCGCATTCTCAAAAACAAACCAGCATTCGTGCAAAGATAAACAAGAACCGCAATGTAGCAGCCCCATTGCCTCATGCCGCCATTCAACCCATCTTTGCTGCGAGATTTTGACTTTTTCCCTAACAGCATTGTAAAAATCTTGATTCATAGTAAAACACCTCACTTTATATTAGAACTTATGTTCGATAATGATTATACTGTGTTTAGGAGAAATTGTCAAGTCCTTGCCAATGGTAACCTATTGACAAGGACTTGACGATATTTATGCTGCGGCATCTAACATATTCTCTATAAAAATTCCATAACCCGTTGTGGGGTCGTTCACCAGCACATGAGTAACGGCGCCCACCAGTTTGCCATCTTGTATAATCGGCGAGCCGCTCACTTCTGTGTCAAGTAGGGGACAAAATTTTGCTCCAAACCAAATTGCAAGGAGCGCGGCCCTTTTGCTGTTCCTAAAAAAGAAACTGTAGAGATACTTTAGTAATAAAAAGTACGGCCCTTACTTGATGAAGGGCCGTAGGGCACAAGACTAACTAAGATATCACTTTTTTGTTGTATAATAGGATACACTGTTTGCTAAAGTAGCATTTACGTTTTTTGCAGTTTTATAATTGGAAAAGTAACTTACAACAGTAACATAGTAATTCTTACCGCCCGAGGGGATAGTAATACTAAAACCACTGGATTTATAATAATGTGCTTGCACAGTTTTCCCAGTTTTTACGTCGGTTAAATAGACATCGAACTTCAAAAGCTGTTTCGCTTTGGATACAGAAAAACCTGCGTCCGCATTTCTCAACTTTGCTTCATTCACCTGTGCGTATACATAGAATTTTGTAGTCTTCTTCGCTTTAGCAGTAACCCAATAACTTTTGGATACCGGCTTTGTCGTTCCCGTATAATACTGGTATGAAACTGCCTTATAAGACTGATTAAATTCTGCTGCAGAGACAGGAGTGCCAATAACTGTAATAGAACCAAGAATCAACACTAATGCTAATATGAATGACAGAAATCTGTTTCTATGATGAATTGTCTTCATCAGCTTTTGCCTCCTTCCTTGTGCCCACATATAAGTTTAGCGAAATATTCGCTAAAAGTCAATAGCGAAAAACTTTCTAAGGTATACTATATTCATCTTAAAGAAGGTGGTGTGGTTATGCCTTGTTATCGCAGAATACGGGATTTGCGAGAGGATAAGGATTTGTCGCAGGCGAAAATGGGTGAGATCCTTTCTTGCAGCCAAAGAGTATATAGCAATTATGAGCGGGGCGACATTGACATACCTACTATAACCCTTTGTAAGATTGCAGACTTTCATAAGGTTTCTGTTGATTATTTGTTAGGTAGAACGGATAATCCCAAAATGAATAAGTAAGAGCAAATCCGCTTGTGATGCAGATTTGCTCTTTATTTATTGCATTGTGGGGTGTGCGAGGGAGTTCACGAGGTCGTGCATTTCACGTTCGCTGCGGACATTGTGCGCCCGGTTTAGAATTTCCTGCTTTTCGTCTTCGGTCATGGCGGAATAGGCATTCATCGCCGGCTCGTTTACCGCTAATGCCATACCAAATCCAATCGGAACTTTATAAAAATCCATTATTTTACCTCCTTATGCCGCTGCATCTAACATATTTTCGATAAATATTCCGTATCCAGTAGTTGGGTCGTTGACGAGGACATGGGTGACGGCGCCCACCAGTTTGCCATCTTGTATAATCGGCGAGCCGCTCATACCTTGCACGATGCCGCCGGTGGTGTCCAGCAGACGCTGGTCGGTTACATGAAGCAAAATGTTTCGTCCTGTTGCGCCTGCGTTGGGATAAACCTTCAATATCTCCACAGAATATTCCTGTACGGTATCGCCCGCTATGGTGGAACGGATAATGGCGTTTCCTGTTTTCACATCATTTGCAGTTCCAACAGGCAAGGGTTCGCCTGCCCAGCCTACCTGGGTTTTGCCAAAGACACCTTGCGCGGTGTTTTTATAGAGGACACCCAAGGGCTGGGAATCTTTTAACGCGCCCATCAGCTGACCCGGCTCACCGCAAATGCCTTTTCGCACAGAAACCACGCTGGCGCTGTAAGCGTTGCCGGAAACCATTTTCAGCAATTCTCCCCGGGCATTGTTCACACCGTGACCCAGCGTGCCGAAATATCCCGTGTCGGGGTCATACCAGGTGACTGTGCCCACCCCTGTCACACCTTGTTTTAAATAGATACCCAACTTCGGCCCGTCTTGGGTGATATTGGGGGCAAAACGAATGGTGCTTGCCTTTTTGTTTCGCATCACGTTCATTTCCACAGAGCCGTCTGTTCTGTCCAGGGCGTAACGGATATCGTCGGCGGTATGGATTGCGTGGCCGTTTACCGATATAATCCGGTCACCAATCTTCAGCCCCGCTTTTTGGGCGGATTGTCCTAACTGGCGGTCAAAGGCCGCAACGGTTACCGTGTTGTCAACCAGTTCCAAGCCCACCACCTGTCCAACAGGTACCAAGGCTTCCGCGGCACAGACGGCAAACACCAACAGATAGACACTTATTAATAAAAAGCCTGTACGGTTTATCAATTTTTTCATTTTTGCGCCTCCTTTCGCTGCCCTGTTAATATGTGTCGCAGGCGAATTTGTAACCCTTGCAAAAGCCCCCCAAACAGGAAGAATTTTCTTATGAATCTTTGTATTTACCTATTGACAGTGTAGGTAAATAATGGTATATTACCTATGCAATAAATAGGTAAATCCCGTGGAGGAAAATATATGCAAGTTTACGCAGATAATGCTGCTACTACAAAAATCAGCAAACACGCTTTACAGGCAATGATGCCCTGTTTTGAAAAATTTTACGGCAATCCTTCCAGCCTGCATTCCGTAGGCCAGGAGGCAAAGGAAGTGCTGGACGAGGCAAGAGCCAGAGTTGCCCAATGCCTGGGCTGTGAGCCTAGAGAGATTTACTTCACCTCCGGCGGCAGTGAGGCGGACAACCAGGCGATTCGCTCTGCTGCCTTTTACGGCGCAAGAAAGGGCAAAAAGCACATCATTTCCACTGCTTTTGAGCATCACGCAGTGCTGCATACGCTGAATGCCCTGGAAAAGGAAGGCTTTGAAATTACACTTTTAGATGTAAAAGACGGCCACAATATCACTGCGCAGCAGGTAAAGGACGCCATTCGTGAGGACACCTGTCTGGTGACCTGTATGTATGCTAACAACGAGATTGGCTCGGTGCTTCCCATCGCGGAAATCGGCGCGGTTTGCAAGGAAAAGAACGTGCCGTTTCACACGGACGGGGTGCAGGCGGTTGGACATCTGCACATTAACGTCAAGGAACAGAACATCGATATGCTCAGCCTGTCCGGACATAAGTTCCACGGCCCGAAGGGTGTGGGCGCGCTGTATGTCCGCCGGGGTCTGCCTATGGTGAACATCATTGAGGGCGGCGCTCAGGAACGGGGAAAGCGGGGCGGTACGGAAAACCTGCCCGGGATCGTGGGTATGGCTGCAGCTTTGGAAGATGCGTGCCAAAATATGGATAAGAACAATGCCAAGGTAACTGCCTTGCGGGATAAGCTGATTGCCGGCCTTGAGAAAATTCCCCATTGCGCCCTGAACGGCGATCGGGAAAACCGTCTGCCGGGCAATGTAAGCTTCTGCTTTGAGGGTATTGAGGGAGAGAGTTTGCTGCTGTACTTGGATATGCAGGGCATCTGCGCATCCTCCGGCTCAGCCTGTACCTCCGGCAGTTTGGATCCCAGCCACGTTCTGCTGGCAATCGGCAGAGTACACGATGTAGCCCACGGCTCTTTGCGGCTGAGCTTGTGCCACGAAAACACAGAGGAAGAAGTAGACCATATTTTGCAGGCCGTACCCCAGGTGGTGGAGCTTTTGCGAAATATGAGCCCTGTGTGGCGGGATTTGCAAAACGGCAAACGGGAATATATTCTTTGATAAATTAACAAATCGTACCCCTGTGTAGGGGCGTCCATTGGCCGTCCGCCTACGGAATGCGGGTACTGCGGTAACGGACGAGCAATGCTCGCCCCTACAGATGAAAAGGAGAACACAATTATGGCTTTATACAGTGAAGTGGTTATGGACCATTTTATGCACCCCCGCAATGTGGGCGTGATTGAAAATGCCGACGGCATCGGTGAAGTTGGCAACGCGAAATGCGGCGACATTATGAAAATTTATCTGAAAATTGAAAACGATATCATCGTTGACGTGAAGTTTGAGACCTTTGGCTGTGGCTCTGCCATTGCGTCTTCCTCTATGGCGACGGAGATGATTAAGGGCAAGCCCATCAGCGAGGCGCTGAAGCTGACCAATGACGCGGTTGCCGAGGCGCTCCACGGCCTGCCTGCCCACAAGCTCCACTGCTCTGTGCTGGCAGAAGAGGCAATCAAGTCCGCGCTGAAAGATTACTACGACAAAAACGGCATTGCATACGATGCCAAGCAATTCCCCGATTGCGCCCACTGCGACCACTGCCATTAACAAGCAGATACACAAGAAGGCCCCCTTGTGTAAAGGGGGCTGGCAAAAATCTCCGATTTTTGTCTGGGGGATTGCAACAACCCCTCCGTCAGCCTGTTCGGCTGACACCTCCCCTTACACAGGGGAGGCTTGTATAAGAATTAAGGAGACGAGATAATGATTGTTTCGACGAAAGGCCGCTATGCCCTGCGGGTGATGGTTTGCTTTGCTATGAAAGGGGCGGGGGAATATATCCCCTTAAAGGAGATTGCCGAGAGTGAGGGAATCTCCCAAAAGTATTTGGAATCGATTATGACTGTGCTAAGTAAGGCGGGGTTTGTGGACGCGGTCCACGGCAAGGGTGGCGGTTATCGCTTGAATCGCAAGCCCAGCGAATATACTGTGGGCAGTATTCTGAAGCTGACTGAGGGAAGTCTGGCGGCGGTGTCCTGCACCAGCCAAGGCCCATCGGCCTGCGGACGGTCAGCCTGTTGTCAGACAAAGCCTATGTGGGACAAGCTGGACAATATGATTGACGCATTTTTTGAAGGCATTACTCTGGCAGATTTGCTGGAAAATAATAAAATTAAGTGAGGTAACTATATATGGGAATTTTAGCTCCTTCTATTCTGTCTTGTGACTATATGAATATGCAGCGGGACTTTGCTTCTTGCAAGGAAAACGGTGTTAAGTGGCTCCACGTGGACATTATGGACGGCCATTTTGTGCCGAATTTGTCCTTCGGCTACTCTTTGGTGAAGGCTATGCGCCCTGTGACCGATTTGGTGCTGGACGTACATCTGATGATTGACACCCCCATCAAGTACGCAGAAAATTTCTGCAAAGCCGGCGCAGACTACTTAACCATTCACGTGGAGGCTGATACCCCCGAAAATATCCGTAAGACATTGGAACTGATTCGTTCCCTGGGTGTAAAGCCCGGCATTGTGGTGAAGCCCAAGACCCCCGCAGAGGCCATTGAGGAGTACCTGCCTCTAGTGGATATGGTGCTGGTGATGACCGTTGAGCCCGGTTTTGGCGGTCAGAAGTTTATGGCAGATATGATGCCCAAGGTGAAGAAACTCAGAGAAATGATTGACAATGTAAACCCTGCCTGTTACTTAGAAGTAGACGGCGGCGTAGACCTGAACACTGTGGTGCAGTGTAAGGAAAACGGCGCAAATGTATTTGTTGCCGGCTCTGCCTACTTCGGCGCAGCAGACAAGAAATCCTTCACCACAGAAATGGAGAAATAAGAAAATCGCCTGCCGTATGGCAGGCGATTTTTATTCTGTTTCGTAGGGCGGGGGTTTACTCCCGCCGTCCAAGTAAAACAGGCGCTTATCGGCGGGACCAAGGCCCCGTCCTACATTCAGATATTTACAGGACGAATGCATTTAGGGCTTTACCCGCAGCAGCATACCGGCCTTGGAGGCATCGTTTGCGCTGGGCTGACCGATACCTACATAGAAGTAAGAGCCGTCAAAGTCGAAGGAGTAGGGCATACCTTCGTATTTGAAGTTAGCAACCTGGGTAAAGGAATCTACCTTGCCGGTGGTGGATTTGTAGATGGCGATCTGATAGCTGCCGTCGGCGTTTGCATTATAGCCGAGGGTATACATAGTATCGTTGTGCAAAATTGCATCGGAAACAATCTCTTTGCCGGGCATTGCAATGACCTCTTTTTTTGCAGCACTGGAAAAATCGGTAATTGCAAAAAGCCCCTTTGCGGCTATGTAGCAAGTGTCTTTCCATTCAAAGGCGGCCTGCCAATAGTTTCTGCCGACTCTGCCGCTAAAGCCGTCTCTTCCAACATAGACCATTTTGTCACCCTCGTAACGGTAGACATCTCTTGCGTAATTGCCGTTGTTTATTCTGTAGCTTAGCAGGGCATACAGATTGCCATTATACTCTACAAAGTCATAACCGCGGAACCATTTCGGATCGTAGCCGGAAGGGTCCAGAGGCTTTGATCCCCGGTAGATGGGAAGGTGGCTGAAGGTTTTGCCACCGTCGGAAGAAACGGCAATCATTTGCTGTTCGTTGTTGCCTCCCATAGCCACAAAAATTTTGTTGTCAAAACCAATCATATCGAAACAGTGGATACCGTTGGGAATGTTGCGGAATTTAACCCATTTGCCGTCTTCCAGCACATAGTAGTTACCCCAGGCCCAACCATCGCTATCTGTGGAGTCAATGCCGGGGGCATAGAGCTTGCCGTCAATCTCCACGAAAGTGTGAATGGCCATATCTGTGGAAAGCTCCATTTTCTCCCAGGTTTTTGTTGACAGATTGAATGCAACGAACTGTGTTTTACCAGCGTTCTTGTCGTAATCGCCTGCGCCACGGTAGATCTTTCCGTCAAAGATATGTACGTCCCAGGCATAGTTGGCGATGTTGCCGGACGGGAAGCCTGTAACCACACCCATTTCCACAACGGATTCATCTGCGTCAATATTCACATACTGACAGACACTGCAGGTATAGGTGCCTTCTGCGTAGGTATGAGGTAGCTTCTCAGCAACACGCATCTCCTCAAACTGACAGTCGGTGCAGACTCTCTGCTCCATACCTTCTTTACTACAGGTGGGAGCCTCTTTCACTGACCAGTTGCCGAAATTGTGAGTATGAACTGTTTCTACAGTAGTTTCCGGTACAGTGGGAGCTACGGTAGTTTCTGGTACAGTGGGAGCTACGGTAGTTTCCGGTACAGTGGGAGCTACGGTAGTTTCCGGTACAGTGGGAGCCACAGTGGCCTCAGGCACGGTGGGAGCCTGGGTGGCTTCAGTTGTGGTTTCTTCAGACTCTGTGGTAGTTTTGGTGGTTTCTGTTTCCTGGCTTAGAGTGGTTTCATTCGTCTCTGTGCTTTGGCTGCTGTCGGTAGTCTCACCGTTTCCAGCGCCTGTGTTACCGCAGCCACACAGGCTTAAGCAATATAAAATGGTGAATAAAACTAACCATTTCTTCATAAGGGCACCTCTTTCTATCTGATGTTTTTATTTATGCGGCAGGTTTTACCCGTAGCAGCATACCGGCTTTGTTGGTGTGTTCTGCGTTGAGTACTATGCCGGTGCCCACGTAGAAGTAGGAACCGTCAAATTCTAAGGCGTAGGGTCTTGCGGGATAATCAAAGCTTGCTACCTGGGTGAAGGAACCTTCCTCACCGGTGGAGGATTTGTAGATCACGGTTTTACAGGTTTGATCCTCGTTAAACAGACAGCTAAGCACATATATTTCGTTGTTATAAAGAATGGCATCGGAAACCATCTCTTTATTGGGCAGTTCAATTTTCTTGTGGGTATCGGGATTGGCAAAATCCGTAACAGCATAAAGACCGTTGCCGGTGATGAAGCATTTGCCGCCCAATTCAAAGGCGCTCTGCCAGTAGTTTCGGGAAACTCTGCTGGAGATTGTGTTTTTTGCCTCGTAAACCATCTTTGCGTCATCATAGCGGAAAACGAACGTATCATAGGAAATGGCGCCAGTCTTCTTAAACTGCAGCATCGCATAAAAAGTGCCGTTAAATTCAGCGAAGGCATAGGTTCGAGACCATTCATAGGGAGAGATGTCAAATTTTGCGCCGTCGTTATTGTATAGGGGCAGGTAGCTCCAGGTTTTGCCTGCGTCGGAAGAAACCGCAACCGTATTTTCTACGGTTTCTGTGCCAACGCCAAGGTACATCTTGCCGTCAAAGCCAATCATATCAAAGCAATGAATGCCGTTGGGCACGTTCCGCACCTTCTGCCACTTGCCATTTTCCAGCACATAGTAGTTACCCAAAGACCAACCGCCGCTGTCGCGGGAGTCGATGCCGGGGGCATACAGCTTACCGTCAATTTCTACAAAGCGGTGAATTGCCTCGTCTGTGGCAGTACCGGCAGTTTCCCATCTGCATTCTTCCAGATTGAACACAATGAAGTCGGTATCGCCGGAGTTCTTGTCGTAAGCACCTGGGCCGCGGTAGATTTTTCCGTACCAAATATGTAAGTCCCAGATGTAGTTGGCAACATTGCCCGGATCATAGGAAGCAATATTTCCCAGCTCCACTACGGGTGCCGTGTCGTCAAAATTTACGTACTGGCAGGTCTTGCAGATGATGCTGTCTTTTAAGAAGGTATGGGGCTTTTTCTCTGTTTTGCGGGCCTCCTCAAATCCACATTCGGTACAGTTTCTTCGCTCTATACCCTCTTTTTTGCAGGAGGACACGGTTGTTACACGCCAGGCCTCAAAGGTGTGCTGATGTTGCGGCTCTTTGCTGCAACCCAAAAGTGTCAGACACAGGAGCGCGGCAAGCAGAACAGTCATTTTTTTCATAAAAAGCACCTCTTATTTCTCTAATGCCATTAATTTATCAATGCGCCGCTGATGGCGGTCTTCTTGGGAAAAGGGCGTTTCAAGCCAGGTATCCACAATGGTAAGGGCAAGTGACTGTTCTACAATGCCAGCGCCCAGAGCCATCATATTGGTATCGTTGTGCTCACGGGTGAGTTGAGCGCTTTTTACATCGCTTAGCAAGGCGCAACGAATGCCGCTTACTTTATTGGCGGCGATAGAAACGCCAATGCCTGTGGTACAAAGGACGATGCCCTTATCGCAAGCGCCGCTGGCTACAGCCTGCGCAGCAGGAACTGCAAAATCGGGGTAGTCACAGCTATCCAAGGTATAGGTACCAAAATCCTGTATTTCAAAGCCTTTTTCTTTCAAATGGGCGATTATTGTGTTTTTCAAATCCAGCGCGCCGTGGTC
>JAZNDB010000011.1:0-2389 GCA_045587845.1 Faecousia sp. | reverse complement strand
CCTCCTCCAAATTGGAAGCCCTGCGGGAACTGGCTGCGGAACTGCAAGCCGGCGGACACCGCACCCTCATCTTCAGCCAGTTTACCGATGTGCTGGAGCACGTTCGCAGTCTGTTTGAGGAAGAACACTTCTCCTACTTGTATCTGGACGGCAGCACCCCCACTGCCGCCCGCAGCACATTGGTGGATATCTTCCAGCAGGGAGAGACTGATTTCTTCCTCATCTCGCTCAAAGCCGGCGGCGTGGGGCTCAACCTCACCGCTGCGGATTACGTCATCCTGCTGGATCCATGGTGGAATCCCGCCACGGAAGACCAGGCCGCCGACCGCGCCCACCGCATCGGGCAGGACAAAAACGTCACCGTCTGCCGTCTCGTCTGTGCCGATACCATTGAGCAGCGCGTCCTGGAACTCCACTCCCAAAAGCGCGAACTTGTCGATTCCGTCCTCACCGATTCCCCCGCCGCCGCAGAGACTCTCAGCGTGGAGGAACTTCTTCAACTTCTTAAATAACCGCTATAATCGCGTTATTGTTCTATAAACTGAATAGCACATTCTCATGTCATTGGAAATGAGATATTTGCGAATGGTTGTGTAAAATCGTCGATTTAATCTTGCATTTTGCACAATTTTGCATATAATCTTCTACGTGAAGCCCCTAGGATACATACCACGACTTATAAGTGCGCATATACAAAAGCTGATGGATATGTACCCCGTTGTGACAATTGCGGGACCACGTCAATCAGGCAAAACCACATTGGCGCGGCATTTATACCCTGGTTTTGATTATGTGAGCATGGAGGATATACGCGAACGCCGTTTTTTTCGCGAAGACCCCACGCACTTTTTACAGATGCACAAAGCGCCCTGCATATTTGATGAGGTGCAAAATACTCCGGAATTGCTCAGTTATCTGCAAGGAATAGTGGATGAGGAGAAACGCCCCGGTATGTACATACTCACCGGGAGTCGCCAAATGGAACTGCAGCAAGCCATCACCCAATCTCTGGCCGGTCGTAATGGAATAGCGGATTTATTACCGCTGTCACTACAGGAGTTAAGCTTGGTTGGTATACGGGATGATCGCGACACGATACTTTTTCGCGGTTGTCTCCCACGGGTGTTTGAATACAATCTGGAGCCTGGTCAGGTATATGCAGACTACCTGCTCACCTATGTGGAACGAGATGTGCGCCAGCTGGTCAACGTACGCAATCTTCATGCATTCGAGTTATTTCTCAAGCTGCTCGCCTCGCGTGTGGGGCAAGTTCTGAATCTGGCTTCCCTTGCAGCAGATGCAGGAGTAAGCAGCTCTACCATTCGCGAGTGGATATCAGTGCTGGAAGCTTCATATATCATCTTCACTCTGTATCCATACCACAATAACTACGGGAAGCGCCTTATCAAGTCTCCGAAAATCTACTTTACAGAGCCGGGGCTGCTGCCTTGTCTGCTTGGCATCGAATCACCCTCCCAACTTGGGCGCGATCCTTTGCTGGGCAACATCTTCGAAAATATGGTCGTTGTTGAGGCTTTGAAAAATCGCTTCAATACCGGCAAACGACCCAACCTCTTTTTTTTCCGCGACACCAGGGGCTTTGAAATCGACCTCATTCTGGAGGAATCCAGATGCCCGCGTCCCATCGAAATAAAATCAGGTATGACATTTACTTCTGCCATGGTGAACAACATAGAGAAATTCTCAAAGTTTGTGCCGGACTCGCTACCACCCGCTCTCATTTACGCCGGCCCGGATAGAGGAATGTTCCGGCAAGTGAAAATCTGTTCCTTTACTAACTATAACGGCATATTCCATACAACTTAAAAGCGTTACAAACGCAGACTTCTCATTTTATGAAAATATACATTTTGCATAGCGTTATTGTAGATGCAGACGGTCAGGTTTCGTTTGATTGTCAATCCCCCTATCGTTCTTTGGCCGCAGCTGAAAAAGAACAACGCCGCATTGTGAGTCAATATCAGGAAGGCTGGCGCTTGCGTCGATTGGATACGCAGGAGGAACGGTGCGGACACTTTGTTCGCGTGGCGGTAGAGGAAGGCTCGGAGGAAATTCAGTCAAATATCGAGGTTTTCGATCTGGCGCTTTCTCTTGACTGCGAATTTGTCAAGTGATAGTATACGGAAAAGGTTATGCAGCCGGAACTTCCCATAGCTTTGGCAAAAGGCTACTGCTCAGGCAGTCAGCGGTCGCGTTCATTATCAGTCCCCCGCCTTTCGGAGATGCTGCTGGAACTGCGTTAGTTGGCGGTGGCTCAGTGTTTTATAAGTTTTTCAATTTGTTCTGCCGCTTTTACCGCTTTTTCCAGTTCAGCTTCATCAAAAAGCTGTTTTTCGGTCATTGTAGGTCTTGCGGCAAAAAAGGGAGT
>JAZNDB010000010.1:0-22660 GCA_045587845.1 Faecousia sp. | reverse complement strand
GGCTTGCTTTTTGGGCATACACAGAAGCACGTGGGAAAACTATCACGACCCGGAGGTGTACCCTGAATTTCAGGAAATTGTGGAGGATGCCGAGGATCGGATTTTTGCGTGGACACATGAACAGCTACTTACACGCAGCGGCAAGGACGTGAAGGGCATTGTGGTAGAGCTGGAGCACGGCTGGGGCTACAAAGGAATGCATAGTCCAAGAGTGGGGCTGCTGCCTAACTCGAACAGCAATCTGCTTGAACGCTTGACGGAAGGCACCGGAGAGGACATAAGTACAGATGATTTACCAGAAGTTAAGTAAGCGACAATTGCTTGCAGCCACGTGGTGGAACCGTCCACAATTCCGTGACCGTGAAGCAATTATTTGTGATGGCGCGGTCAGATCTGGAAAAACTGTGTGTATGGCAGACGGCTTTTTCCTCTGGAGCATGTCCAATTTTAATGGCCAGACATTCGGCATATGCGGAAAGACGATTGAATCCTTGCGCCGCAATATCGTAATGAAGCTCCCGGACTGGTTGGAGGGCACAGGCCTTCAACTGGTGGAGAAGCGCAGCGAAAACAAAATCATTGTTACCTACGGAGAACAAGTAAACACGTATTTCCTTTTTGGTGGCCGGGACGAGAGTTCCTATACACTGATTCAGGGCATTACTCTTGCCGGCGTACTGATGGACGAGGTGGCACTGATGCCCCGTTCCTTTGTGGAGCAGGCGGTGGCCCGTTGCTCAGTGGCAGGGTCAAAGTTATGGTTTAACTGCAACCCGGAAGGTCCGCAGCATTGGTTTTACAAAGAATGGATCCTGAAGTGCGAGGAAAAGAATGCCCTTCATATACATTTCACTATGGCTGACAATTTGGCATTAGACCCGCAGATCAGGCGCCGATATGAGACCCTGTATTCAGGTGTATTCTATCGGCGCTATATTCTTGGTGAATGGTGCGTTGCTGAAGGCCTTGTATATCAGTTTGATAAGAATCTATATACGGTTAAAACTCCGGATAAGGAAAAACTCGAAATGCTTGAGAAGTACGGCCAATGGTACATATCTGTGGACTATGGTACCCTTAACCCTTTTTCTGCAGGTTTGTGGTGCCTCTATGAAGGCCGTGCGATTCGGGTAAAGGAGTTCTATTACTCCGGCCGGAGTACATCTCAAATGCTTACAGATGAAGAGTACTATGCAGAACTGGAGAAGCTTGCCGGCACGTTGCCGATCTACAGTGTCATTGTTGACCCTTCTGCGGCGTCTTTTATCGCTACTATCCGTCGGCACGGCAGATTCTCTGTCCGGAAGGCGAAAAACGATGTAATACCCGGCATCAGATTAACGGCGTCACTGCTAAAGGCTGGGTTGCTGCAGTTTTGCGAGAATTGCGAAGATGCTATCCGGGAATTCGGCTTGTATCGGTGGGACGATAAGGGCGAAACGGACCGGGTAATAAAAGAAAACGACCACGCTATGGACGAAATTAGGTATTTTTGCGCAACAGTTATGCGCCGAGATGTCGATGTAGAGACCGTTCTTGGAGGTAATTATGAGGAAAATTAAGCACTGGCTTATTGATAAGATTCTTCCTATTTGGGCAAAGCAGGAGCTGCTACGCGAGAACAAGCAGCTTCTCGGTAAGATTGCAGAGCAGCAGGCGAAACTGAATGAACAGGCTGCCTACATCGAAGGCTTAGAGACCGGAATACGAGCTCAACGCAAGATCGTAATAAATGCAACGGAGGCGAATAAATGACAGAAGATGTTTTTGTTGGTACACCCAGTTATAGCGAAGCATTTCGAGCGGTAGATATTACATCCACGAGAATGAAGGAGGCTATCAAAGATTGGGTAAACCTTTACTATCAGAACGGCAACTCGGACACCGCGGATGCAAGCCAGCAGATTCCATACACCATTGTTCGCAAAATGACAAAGACTGTGTTTTCCGAATATAAAGCGGTCAGCACAGACAGCTTTGCGGATTCTCTGTTGCAGGCTCTGCGGGACATCAGTGAAGAAGCCCTACAAATGGCGCTTATTTCCGGTGAGAGCCTGCTGAAGCCGGTGCCAACGTCAGATGGATTCTTCTTTACTGTCGTATCCCGGCAGAATATTCGAGTGTTTGGTAGAGATGTCACCGGCAGGCTGACAGATATCGGCACTGACGAAAAGAGTACCCAGGACAAGTTCTACTATACCCTGCTGGAAAGGCGTACTGTTGACGCACGCGGATATTTGACTATCCGTAACTATTTGTATCGCAGCTTAGGGGAAAACGAACTGGGCACACGTGTGGCCCTTAAATCTATCCCCAGGTATGCTGCACTGGAGGACGAATATACATATCCCGAGCCCATCGGCTCTGTTGGCCTTATCAGCCTACGGACGCCGATGGTTAACAATATCGACGGTAGCAAAGATGCGGTCTCTGTCTATGCTGCGGCGGTCGGTCTGATCCGGAACATCAACCATAACGAGGCTCTTCTGAACGGCGAATTTGACCGGGGCGAGAGCCGTATCATTGCCAGCCGGGATTTGTTAAAAAAGCGAACTGTCAATGCGGGTGGTGAAACAGTATACGAATCCACCTATCAATTCCGGAGCAATTTGTTTGCCGGTCTCGACGGCGATCCAACAGAGCTGGGTATTAACATCTTTTCTCCCGCCCTTCGTGAGGCGTCTTTCCTTGCAAGAAAGCAGGAGTACTTGCGTAATATCGAAAACGTCATTGGTCTGAAGCGTGGATTGCTGAGCGAAGTGGAGGCTGCAGAACGTACTGCAACGGAGATTACCTCCAGCGCAGGTGAGTACAACCTGACAATTATTGATTTTCAGCGCCAGTGGGAGCAGACAGTCCGGGAAATGATGCGTGTGTGTCCCATCCTTGGACAGGCTCACGGTGTTGCAGGTGCCCATCCGGTGGATGATGAACAGTACACAATCAACTGGGGTAACGGAATCCTTTACGACGAGGCTAAGACCGACCAGGAACTGCTTGCTCAGGTGCAGCGTGGATTGCTGCAGCCTGAACGGTATTTGGGTTGGTATTACAACCGGCCTTGCGAAACTCCCGAAGAACGGGCGCAGATCCGCAAGGATTATATGCCGGAAACATTGGTAGAAGGTGAGTAATCTATGCTTACAGGCGACCAGGTAGAAGCTCTGTCTTTGAGAGCAGAAGAAATCTCCGACAAATTATCGGATTTTTTGATCAAGGATATCGCCGAGCGCGTTACAGAGGCCGGTCAGTTGACGTCTACTGCATCGTATGAGGTGTGGCGCCTTCAGAATCTCGGAGTTTCCCAAGAAAAACTGAAGAAGGAGCTGCAGAAGCGCCTTAAAATCTCCCTTTCAGAAGTGGAAGAACTTCTAAAACAGTCTGCGGAGGCAGGCTATGACTTCGATATTTCTAACTTTCCAACAGCTGATGCAATACCCTTTGCAGAGAATACCAGCCTGCAACAGATTGTCGATGCGTCTGTACAGCTAGCACAAGAGGATTTTACCAACATTGTGCAGACCATTGGCTTTGTCGGCCCGGATGGCAGTGTTCAGGTGCTGACGCAGGCATATCAAGGTGCTTGTGATTATGCTTTCCAGAAGACAGTCACCGGCACGCAGGATATGCAATCGGCAATCCGTGAAGCCACCAAGAACCTTGCCGAGAAGGGCATCCGCTACATCGATTACGAATCCGGCGTGCATACCTCCATGGAGGCAGCGGTGCGCCGGTGCGTTATGGGCGGCATGGGCCTTATGCAGGAGAAGATCTCCGAGAGCAACCACGATTACCTTGGTTGTGACGGTTGGGAGATCTCCGCACACCACGGCTCTGCTCCAGACCACGAGCCAATCCAAGGCAAGCAGTACACCGACAAGGAGTATAAGAGTATCAATGGCAGCCTTCTGCGCCGCATCGGCACGCTGAACTGTGGACACGCTGCTTTCCCCATCATCATGGGCGTCAATTCTCCACAATACACTGCTAAGCAGCTGGAGGACATGCGGAAAGAGAATGAGGAAGGTGTCACCTATAACGGCCGGCACTACACTCTCTATGAAGCTACCCAACGGCAGCGACAGTATGAGCGCACGATTCGAAAGCAGAAGCGGAGAATCTTGGTGGACGAGGCTACCGGCGACAAGGACAAGCTGCAGAACGACCAGATCCGGCTACAACTGCTGAAGCAGGAATATATGAAATTCTCCAAAGGAACAGGATTGCGGCCGCAGTATGACCGTATGGAGACTGCCGGCTTTGACTGGAAGAAGGGTAAGGCTGCGGAAAAGGAATATGCACAGGCTGTGAAACGAGCAAGCGAGATTTTCAATCTTGGATCTACCAGAGAAAATGTCGCTGCGTACACAAAAGAGAAAAATGTTATTGACACTCTTGCATCGCACGGTGTAAAATATATTAAAAGGATTAGCGACAAGGAAATCATTGTTGATGCTGGAAGACCAACCATTGCATCTTCGACCATCCACGCAATAGAAAATCAGCAAGTTAAAGCCGATCGCGCAGAGATGACAGTTGAAAAGGCTCAAGAATTTGTTAATACTGCTAAGCTTACGCTTTATCAAGAAGACCGGGCTACGTTAAAGTTCCTGGCAGAAGAGGGTTATGCGGTATTAAACTTTGACCATCAATTGGTTACAGCGGTGCCACAAAAGTGGAGAAAGAAATTCGATAAATACTTAGAGGAGATGCAAAAATGAGACAGCCAACAGATAAGCATACTTGCCCACTGCTACAGCGGCAAATTTTCTGGGGCGGCCCGGGCGGCTGTTATGAAATCCAGGAAGTCCGTGAAGACAATATGGATATGGAGTTTTTGCCCGAGGAAATCGACCTCCAAAAGGCTGATATTGTGTGCGAGCAGTGTCAATGGTATCGAGTCAATAAAAAGTAAACCACCAACCGTTCTGGCTGGTGGTTTTTCTATGCCCATCAAATAATTAAACAAAACGGCGAAAATTTTAAATAGCACTATAAACTTTTTCTTTAATTAAATATCTGTTGACTTAAGCACCCTCCGGGGTGCTTTTTTCATACCTATTTTTACCGTGGCGGGTGCAAAAACGCCGACCGCAGGTGACGCGACCACCGAAAACAAAGCGAAGCGGAGAAAGGAAGCAATATGAAACGAGAGTTCTTACAGAACATCAAGGTTGGCGATCAGGCTTTGCCCAAGGAAGTCATTGACTCGATTCTGGACGAGCATAGCCGCGGCATCGGCGCCGAAAAGGCAAAGTATGCCGACTATGAGACCCTCCGATCCCAGCTGGACGAGGCGAAGAAGACCATCAAGGGCCTGCAGGAGCAGGACATCGAAGGTATCCGCAAGTCTGCCAAGGAATGGGAGGAGAAGTACAACAAGGCGATTGCCGACCACAAGCAGCAGATGGCAGATATGGCTTTTGATCAGAGCCTGGATTCTGCGATTGCTGGCGTCAAGGGCAGAAATGCCAAAGCAATCAAGGCATTGCTGGATATGGAAACTCTGAAGAAGAGCACCAATCAGGATGCCGATATTAAGGCAGCGCTGGACACCTTGAAGAAGGATAGCGCCTACCTGTTCGAGGAGCCCGGCAAGGCGCCTCCCTACGCTCCCGGCACGGGAGCTGGTACCGGAGTCTATTCCGGAAAATATGACCCGCAGACTGCGGCAATCCGCGCAGCAGCTGGATTGAAAAACGAATAACAAAGGAGAAAAACAATTATGGGTAATTCTATTGAACTCGCTAAGCAGTTCGTCCCTATTCTGGACGAAATCTACGCAAATGCATCTCTTACCTCCAAGCTGGATGGCAATCCTGAGCTGGTACAGCAGGGCGCAAATGCCAACGAGCTGATCATCCCTATGCTCTCTATGGAGGGTCTGGGTGAGTATGACCGCAACGGTGGTTATGTTGGCGGCGATGTGACTATGACCAACGAAACCGTGAAGTGCAACTTCGACCGCGGCCGTATGTTCACTGTCGATAATATGGACAATCAGGAAACCGCCAACATTGCCTTTGGTCGTCTGGCCGGTGAATTCATCCGCACCAAGGTTGTGCCTGAGGTTGACGCCTTCCGCTTTGCCAGTTATGCAGGCAAGGAAGGTATTTCCAAGGTTGCTGCCGGTGCAACTCTGTCTACCGGTGAGGCTGTTATCGCAGCTCTCCGCGCAGCTACTGTCAAGATGGATGAAGATGAGGTTCCCTTCGAGGATCGCCACCTGTTCATTACCTCCACTCTGGACGGCCTGATTGCAGATACCGACACCACCAAGAGCAAGGAAGTCCTGGCACGCTTCGCCTCTAAGACTTTGGTCCCCCAGACCCGCTTCTACACTGCGATCAATCAGTTGTCTGGCAAGGACGGCGAGAAAGCCGGCGGTTATACCAAGGCTGAAGGAGCTGCAGACATCAACTTCATGGTTGTGCACAAGGGCGCCCTGATTCAGTTCCCCAAGCATCAGGCTCCCAAAATCATCACTCCTGAAGTAAACCAGACTGCTGATGCCTACAAGTACGGTTACCGTCAGGTAGGTATTGCTGATGTTTATCAGAACAAGCTGGCAGGTATTTACCTGCACCACAAGTAAGGAGGTATTCCTATGGGTAAAATCGTAGGTCTGGTATTCGAGAAGCCTTCTTTTGTTTGCCCCACGTGTGGCAAGGAGTACAAGTCTGAGGAGGCTCTCAATAAGCATATCGCTGACAAGCACCCGGAGAATAAGAATCCCAAGCAGTAAGTACAAAGGAGCAACGGTATGGTGAAATATGATTTCTATGTAAATACATATCGTGGCGGCTCAATTCCTGCTCAGGAGTTCGACTTCTTTGCTGCACGGGCAAGCGAGCAACTGGCGCAGTATAAGCGGATGTATTCCGTAGAAAGCCAGGAGGCAGACTCTGAGCAGATGGCTATGTGCGCCATGGCAGATGTCATATATGCAATTACTGCCACTCAGAACGGCAGTGGGGCGGTGACATCTGCCTCTATCGGGTCTGTATCTGTCAGTTATGGCGCTGCAGCATCTGTGGATTTAAGCCATAAGGGGCAGGCAAGGGAACTGTACGCAGCTGCCTGCAGGTATTTGGATATTTACCGGGGGTGAGTGTATGCTGTTTTTCAGGAACACATGCCCGGTAAATTACGATGCCTTGTGCCGGCAGACAGTGACGGTCTATCACCGAGAGGGCGAGGCATATACCAGAACGGTGTATGCCAAAGCCTTCCTTGACCACAAAAAAACACAGACGATAGACAAAACCGGTAGCAGAGAGGCAAACACCTTTCTTCTGGTTATCCCCGGCAGTCAACAGACTGTGTTTATCGACGATAAGGTGTATGACGGCATTGGCCCGGATATCACCACAGCGGAACAGTGGCGCGAGTTTGTGCCGGTTAAGGTTCCCGGTCTTGTGGTGGTTAAATACGCAGACTGCAAGAAGTGGGGCGACACCGTCGTGCACACGGAGGCTGGCGGATGAAAAGAACGTTTCTTTGTCGCATGCCTGACGGTACGACTGCGACCCTTACTATGAAGGACGCGAACCAGATTATTCGGGATAAAGGCTTAGACCCGGGAGGAGATGTGCAGGCTTTTCACACAATGAATGTGCTCCGCCGAATAAAGAAGTACATGCCGTTTCTGTCCGGAGCGCTCTACAAAATGACACAGATCCAGACGGACATCCGGAAGCCGGAGATTGTTACCGATGCGCCCCAAGCAAAGTATTTGTTTTACGGTAAGGTGATGGTAGACCCGAAGTTGAGAATTGCCGGCTTTATGACCCCTGAGGGGTGGCGGTCCAGAAAAGGCGTCTCCAAGGTGCTGACCGACCGGAATCTGGAATATACGAAGACAAAGAATCCAATGGCGGGCCCTCGATGGGATCGCGCATTGTCTGCAGCTGAAGGTAAAGCGATGGCAGAGGACTTGCAGCGGTATATGAACAGGAGGAAATAAATGTCGGAACTGAGCACTATTCGACAGTGGCTTGCCACTTTTCCCGGCAATGGCCGGCTGGCATCTCTGCAGGTTGATTATCTATCTGCAGAGCCCGGAAGCGGCAGCATTGCACCTTCCGGATTGGTCGAGATTTCCCGAAGAACGGACATTCTCGGCACAACGATTGTGGAGAATCAGTACAATTTCGGTCTTTACTACGTCTTTGCAAAATCAACACACGATGATGACGGAGCAACAGAGAATGCCGATTGGCTGATGGATCTGCAGGAATGGATTCAGGAACAAAGCGTCTTAAACAAGGCGCCGCGGTTTGGAGACGAACCGCTGGAAGAGAGAATCCAGGCACAGAACGGCTCTGTGTACGGAGCCGATGAGGAGGGGACTGCCATCTATATGGTTCAGCTCTCCGTTAACTTTACAAAATATATGAGGTGAACAATATGAATGGAGATTTCAATGTAGGCGCCGGCGTAAAGGCTGCACGCAGACTGCTGATGACCTTTGTCGACGTGTCTGATACCGAGCAGCCCGAGTGGGAACTGGTCGGCAGCGGTGTTGAGGAGAGCGCTCTGGAGCTGAATCCCAACACCGAAACTGTGACGGATATTCTGGGTGTTACCACCACTTCCGTCACCAAGTGGGAACCCAATCAGGGATTGGACCCCAACACTGTCAAGGGTGGCTCTAAGTTGAACTTCAAGCTGCACAAGATTTGGCAGGACAAGACCCCCGAGTTGCTGAGCAAGTTCAATGTGATGATCGTATATGCCTATCTGGGCAGCGAGGCAGCCTTTGAGGCTGAGATGCAGAAGAACTGCACCATCAACATTACTTCTATCGGCGGTAGTGCATATGTGGATATGCCCATCGAGATTATGTATTCCAACAACTCTGTGAAGGGCACCGTCGCCATCGAAGATGGCGTTCCCACCTTTACCCCTGCTGCAGCGGAAGAATAAGAACATCGATTCCCCCTTGTTCGGTAATCGGCAAGGGGGAATATTTTACAATCTGGAGGTTTGAACAATGAAACTGAGTACCGGTAAAATCGCATTTCCCATTGAGTTTGACAATGGTGACAAACAGAATATTTATTTTAACCCTAATGACCCTGATCTTGCTGTCCGGATGAAGGATTTTCAGAGCAAGGTTGAGTCCCGTACAAAGGACCTGGAAGACCTGCGCCTGAAGCAGGACGGCACACCCGAAGATGTGGAGGCAATCGAGAAGTTCCGGCAGATTCGGAATATTCTCTGCGAGGAGTTGGATATCGCATTTAATGGCGACATCTCCTCCGTTGTCTTCAAGCACTGCTCTCCGTTTGCAATCGTGGGTGGTGACTATTTTATTATGCAGTTCCTTGCTGCCATCAAGCCCGAAATCGAAAAGCAGGTGCAGAAGGCAAATTCTGCTGTTGAGAAGAAAATGAAGAAGCATATTGCTCAGTATGTGAAGAAATGATCGCAGCTTTCAATAAATACGATTTGCCTGTTGCAGTTGAGATTGTCGGGCAGATATTCAAAATCCGAAACAACTGCGATTATCGAATCGTACTGCAGTGCATAGAGGCGCTGAACGATACTGAACTTTCAGAGGATCAACGTGCACAATGCGCTCTTGTTATCTTTTACGAGGATTATGATCAGCTTACAGACCCGCAGGCGGCTCTGGACGAGATGTTCCGGATAATTAGTTACAACGACCGAGAAGAGGATAACGGTCAGCAGAAACCGACACTGATGGACTGGGAAAAGGATTTTCAGCAGATCGCCCCGCCCATTGCACGCATACTCGGCTATGACGTGAGAACACCGGGAAAGTACACCCATTGGTGGACATTCCTTGGCGGGTATATGGAAATTGGGGAATGCACATTCTCTACGATTGTTTCCATTCGGTCGAAAAAGCTAAAAGGCAAAAAATTGGAAAAATGGGAGGAAGAGTTCTACCGAGAGCATTACGATCAGGTAAACCTTCCCACGAAATATACACAAGAAGAAATGGACATTCTTGCTCTATTCAAGTAAGAAAGGAGGAGAAGTATGTCTAGTTATGCCGGAAAAATTGTACTTTCCACAAAACTGGATACCTCTGGATTAAAAAATGCAGACAGAAGCATAAAATCCGCTCTTGCTTCGTCTACGAAGGCTGTTGCAGCCTTTGGCGCAGCTGTTGCCACCGCAATCGGCACCGTTGTGAAAAAATCTGGTGATGCTTATGCAGATTTTGAACAGCTGACCGGCGGCGTAGAAACTCTGTTTAAGACCAGTGCAGACAAGGTTAAGCGGTATGCCGATGAGGCATATAGGACGGCAGGCATATCGTCAAATGCCTATATGGAAACCGTGACAAGCTTTTCTGCAAGCTTGATCAGCTCGCTGAGCGGTGACACAGATAAAGCAGCTGATATTGCAAATATGGCGTTGATTGATATGTCTGATAATGCCAATAAGATGGGCAGTTCTCTCGAGTCCATACAGACGGCGTATCAAGGTTTTGCAAAGGGGCAGTACATGCTTCTTGATAATCTAAAGCTCGGATACGGAGGAACGAAGACCGAGATGGAGCGGCTTCTGAAGGATGCGGAAGCAATCTCCGGGGTTAAGTATGACATCAACAACCTAGCTGATGTGTATGAAGCTATCCACCAGATCCAAACAAAGCTGGATATCACAGGCACTACTGCAAAAGAAGCTGAAAAGACCATATCTGGCTCTGGCAATATGGCAAAAGCTGCTTGGCAAAATGTGTTAACTGCGATTGCCGGTGGCGGCGACCTGGATAAGGCTATCGATAATTTTGTTGATTCTTTCTCAAAATACTTCGATAATATTGAGCCAGCAGTTGAACGGGCGCTTATAGGTGTTGGACAGCTCATTGAACGCATTGGACCGAAGCTGGTTGTGACAATATCCACCGCTTTAATCAAAGCAATTCCCAGTCTTCTCAATGCGGTATACAAGATGATTTTGGGTCTTGCGCAAGGTATTGCGCAGGGTATCAAAGCGTTGTTTTCCGGCAGCTCGCTGGAAGTTCTGGAGCAGCAGGCAGATACTATTGCTGAATCTGCAAAGAATCAAAAATCTCTCAAAAAAGAAGTTGAGGAAACTGAAGAGGCTGCAAAAAAAAGTATGGCAGGCTTTGATGAAATCAATACATTAAGTTCAAACGAAGAAACTGACACATCCAGCGCAATAAGCGCGACTACCGGAGGGCAATCTGCAAAAATTCCTATTGAAGTTGAAGTTACAGGCGATGCACATCTTCAGATGGATAATTTGCGAGAGACAATGAAAGCAATATCTGTGCTGGTTGGTGCTGTAGGAGCAGGCATTTTAGCCTGGAAAATATTAGATGCATATACTGCTGGTGTAAAACTGACAGATATTTTTACGGCATTTAAAACAAAACTGACAGATATTGGGGGAACGGCGCTTATTGTCGCTGGCGCAGTTTTGCTGATAAAGGGTTATTGTGACGGCTGGGTGAACGGCATCGATTGGAAAAATCTACTTACCACCCTTGGTGGCATCGCCCTCATTTTAACTGGACTTACAATAAAATTTGGTACTTTTGGTTTGGCTATTGGATTAGTTGCTGCTGGTATTGCTTTGGTTGTACTGGGGGTAGTTGATTTTATTAAGAACGGTGCAACGTTAGAAAATACCATTTTAATAATTGGTGGAGCTATTGCAATTGCTGTGGGCCTGGCAACGGCGGGACTGTCTGTGTTGCTTTCTGCAATTATTGCTGCAGTAGCCGCGGTGACCGCGTTTACAGCTGCTATTTTGCTAGAAGAACCGGCGATTATGAGCACCAAGGAGGCTCAAGAGCAACTCACCGCAGCTAAAGAAGCTGCAGCGGAGGCAGAGAACGGCTATATCAATGCAGTCGATGCAGCGGAATCTGCCCTAACGCGGTTGCAGGATGCTGAGGCAAAGGCGGGAATCAGCGGTGCAAAGCTTTATGCACAAGTGCAAAGTGGTACATTGGACTATGCAAATATGACTGCAGAGCAGAAGGAAGTCTACAAGGCCTATCTGGATAATGAGGAAAAGCAGAAGGCTCTTGCAGAGAGTACAGCTGCTTTGAATGCGGCAAAAAAGGCAGAGACACTTGCGTCGTTGGAGAACGAAATTGCATTAGGCAAAGAGGCCGGTAGTTATGATCAATGTAAAGAGAGTATTCTGGCGGCGTATAATGAGGGTGCTATCTCGGCAGAAGAATGCAGAGACCTACTCGCCAAAAGTATGAGTGAAATGAGCAACGATGCACAGAAGACCTTTATGGAAGACCTCCCTAGCGATATTCAAAACGGCTTGGATCCTGATAAGTATGAGACCACGAGAAAGAAAATGGGAGACTGGTTTAAGAATGCCGGGAGTTTCTTCATTGAGAAAATTTGGCAGCCGATAAAGGAATTCTGGAATCAGCATATTGCCCCGATTTTTACGGGACAGTTCTGGGAAGACCTTGCAAAGGAATGCGGGAACGGCCTGATTGACGGATTTGAGGGTGCAATAAACGGTATTATCTCGATGTTCGAATCGATGATAAACTGGGTTGTGAATGGTCTTAATAAGATAAGCTTTGATGTCCCGGACTGGGTTCCTTTGATCGGCGGAAAGAAGTTTGGATTCAACATTTCCACGGTGAATTTCGATCGTGTATCCATTCCGCGGCTTGCTCGGGGTGCGGTGATTCCTCCCAATCGTGAATTCCTAGCTGTTTTGGGTGATCAGAAGCACGGCACCAATATTGAAGCACCGTTGGAGACCATCAAGCAGGCGGTTGCGGAAGTGTTGGCTATGCAGAGCGGTGAGACCAATGTAAATGTAACGTTTACCGGCGACCTTGCCCAGCTGGCAAGAGTTCTGAAGCCGGCAATTGAAACAGAGACCCGCCGTAAGGGTGGATCTTTAGCGAAAGGGGCTGCGTTTTAATGGATGATATTCAAGTGTTTCTAATAGACGGAGTTTCTTACAATGTTTCTGTGACATCACTTACAAGAAAATTCTCTGTAATGGATACCGACAAGTCCGGCCGGACACAGAACGGACAAATGTACCGAGACATTATAGGTACATTCTACAACTACACAATGACGATTCAGGAGAGGAATGGAGATGCCGCATCGTTGGAGGCGTTCTGGGCGGCTATCTCTGACCCGGGGAAAGAAAGTCATATTTGCGTATTCCCTTATGGGCAAAAAACACTCACTCAAGAGATGTACGTGACAAGCGGTGAGCAATCCTTAAAGCTGATGCAGAAGGACAAAAACCACTGGGGTGAGTTGACGGTAAACTTTATTGCTATGGGTCCGGAGGTGCCGGAATGAGTTTGATTGTGAAATACATTGATGTCCCTGTGGGTGCGCAGGATGAGGCCTCTGCTGCGTTTACATCAGCACAGCCATTTAGCACAGCAGAACAAATTACTGCAGGTGTTTCGGACACTGCGTGGGCAACTCTAGAGCCATCCGGCTGGTCACTGGATGGCTCTAGAGTGCTTTTTGACGATACCCCTGAGAATGTGGGATGGTGGAGTAAAGAGCGGACAGATAATAACGGACGGTTTGCTGAGCCACCCGTTATTACTATATCTTTTCCACAGCCTTACACTTCAACGGGCCTTACGTTTATATTCTGGCCGTCCATTGAGCAATGGTGCAACGAAATCGAGGTTACCTGGTATAACGGCGAAAACATCTTGGCGCAAGTCGTAGCAAATCCGGATAGCGCAAAATGGGTACTTACACAAGCGGTGGAGAGTTTTAACAAAATTGAGATTTCCCTGTTAAGTACAAATATCCCGGGGCAGTTTGCTAAGATCCAGCAGATACAGATCGGGCACGTGGTTGTGTTTCTTCAGGATGAACTTGTGCGAGTAAGCCTTCTGAACGAAATTGACCCATCGTTGTGTGAGCTCAGCATCGACACAATGAAGGTTGAGATTTTAGAAAAAAAAGATCGGTTTTTGATTCCACAAAAAAATCAGGCTATGTATCTGTATCGAAATGATGAGCAGATTGCCTCCCAATACATCACGGATTCCGGCAAGGAAAATCAGCGGTTTTATACCTTCAGTTGTCAGTCTGCTGTTGGACGCCTGGAGGACGATTTTTTGGGCGGCATCTACGATAGCTATTCCGTCGATAATTTGCTCGGCGCTGTGTTGGATGGCTTCAGTGCTGACTGGGAACAATTCTCCGGAAAGACCGTCACCGGTTATCTCCCGGTGTGCACCCGTCGTGAGGCTCTGCAGCAGATTGCGTTTGCAATCGGCGCTGTTGTTACCACCCAAGGTGACGGCACAATTAGGCTTGTACCATTGAGCAATTCTGTTGATGCAGAGTTTACCAGCAAGGATATTTTTTCCGGAGCTAAAGTTGTTCGGGAAGCGCAAACCGCTGCGGTGCAGATTCTTGCGCACAGATATGCAAGAAGTTCCGAGGAAGAGACACTGCTCGACAATGAGGAAATGGACGGCGAAAACATTTTATATATTTTTTCAGCTCCTCATCACAGTTATTCAATAGCAGGTGGAAGCATCGTGGGCAGTGGAGAGAACTGGGTGCGAATTACCGCGCACGGTGCTGTTACATTAACAGGTAAAAAGTATGTTCATTCGACCTCTGTCCGGAGAACGGAAAATCAATATGCAACGGCAGCTGAGAAGGGCAATGTTGTGAGCGTCGAAAATGCAACCCTTATCCACTCTGGAAATGTGGATGCTGCTATAAACCGTCTGTTTGAATTCCATACGCTAAAGAATGTCTTGACCCAAGAAGTAGTTGTTACAGATCAGAAGGCTGGACAAAAGGCAAAAAGTGGGAATCCGTGGGGAACATTTACGATTGGTTATATCACCAGTATGGAAAGTGAATTTACCAATACCGGACATACCGCCGGAATTACTATCCGAGGCAAGGAGGTACAGGATTGATGGAATTTGTTACTGATAGAACTAAATCAGATGTTCTTCTTGGGGCAGAAAAAGGTATGTACGGTGTTGCTGATTTGAATCGAGTGGAGTGCGCGGTTGCAGAGCTGTATGCGCTTGCGAAAAGGTTGGGCATAAGTAGGCAGATTGAGGTCAAAACAGATTGGGGATTCCCCGGTGAGTTTTCGGCAGCACAATGGCCTACAAAAAAACAAATGTCTAGATATATTAACAACGTCCAGGTTCTGTGTGAAGCAGTGGAGCTGGCAGCAAATCTTCCAACATCTATGGAACATCTAACCTGGAATGGCGCTAATCAGATTGAAAAGGCTCTATCCTTAGTATACGAAAGGATACAGAGAATACCAAAAACATTCCGATATAGTGGCGAAATCTTTGCCGGAGAGGAGAACTATTTATGAAAGACAGAATTGCTGGTTCACCGGGACGATATAGCGCGGTAGTGACCGGCATTGAATACCAGAAACTACAGGCAGGACAACCGTTTGCAATTACATTGACAAGGGACGACAAGCCGGCTGTAGAAGGAACACCATACAGCAAGGCAGCTGTTCTTCCTGATGATGTGGCAAAAAATCTGTGTCCGGATCTGGACGATCCATCTCCTGCAGATGCGTTTAACGCATTGTACCAAACTAAAGCTCCTGCCATTAATCGTGGTAACTTCTTTGGCGACCTCGATGTTATTGGCGATGGTGGCGTTAAACCAAATTCTGTTGTATGGGTCTCTAAGGATGCAAAATCACCTTTCCCCGATTCGTGGGGTTGGGTGGAAACGTGGGCGGCACTGAGCAATTCCGTCGTACAACGAGCAACTAAAATAGATGGCAAAATGTGGGTGCGAACCTACTATTACAAAAATGCAGATGTTGGAGCAGTTTGGACCGAATGGAAACGAGTTGCCGGTTATGGCTTGGGAGAAAGCACTTTCTCTCAAGACGTTTTAGAGGATGCTAACACCGCAAGATTAAACGGCTGGTATAAAATAAATAAGGATACTATTAACGGCATCGGTGCTTCGGGAGTGCTAATAGTGGATGGTTACAGTTCACTTTATGTAACTCAAACTGCAATCTCAGCATCTGGACACGTTAGAAAGAGAACTTGCATTGACGATGTATGGGGTGAATGGGAATGGGAAAATCCTCCTATGGCAGCAGGTGTAGAATATCGTACAACGGAGAGGTATAACGGCCGTGAGGTGTATACAATGCTTGTTGATTGTGGAAGCTGGGTTGATGGGAAAGTTAAAAACGTTAATTTGGGTCAAATGGTAACTGCGATTGATTCATTTGGCGAGGTTTATGGAGATATTTTGGCTCCTATTACTGGAGATGTCACTGGCACAGGAATTTGTTCATACAAAATTACACCGTCTAATATTTCATCTACTAACAAGGGTTTAGGTATCACCCTTGTTAATGGCGGCTCTGCCTACTACGACCTGCAAACATATATCACTATTAAATATATTAAGTATCATCCAAGGGGGGAATAATTATGAAGATTATTAAATATAACCTTTGCACCAAGATTAACCAAGGCACAGAAGAATCTCCTGTGTGGGAAGATAGTTTGTCATCTGTGGAAATGCCTTGGAGCGAAGCCAATGAGGAAATCGCAAAGAAAGAAGCCTACAACGGCGAGTACACCATTGAGGACGACGGAACTCCCGAGCCTGCTCCCAGCCAGATGGATGTCATTGAAGCACAAGTTACCTATACAGCTATGATGACCGATACGCTTTTGGAGGTGTAAGCTATGTACGAAAAAATCAAAAAGTGGTACAAGCAAGGCTTGTGGACAGAAGAAATGGTACTGAACGCCATTGAAAAAGGTGTTTTAACCGAGGAGCAAGCCGCTGAAATCTTAGTCCAGGGGGAACAATAAATGTATAGAGGTACGACACCGACATTTACGTTTACGCTACCGTTTAGCTGTAAACAAATCACGGCGTTAAGTGTGTGTTTTGCACAACAAAAACAGATTGTTTTGGAAAAAGCGTTGTGTGATTGCGCTGTTAAGGAAAACACGTTGAGTGTAAACCTTACAGAGGAGGAAACGTTACTGTTTGACCACGATAAAGGTTTAGTGGAAATGCAACTACGGGTAGGCTGCGGGGATACACGAATGGCGTCGAATATTATGCTGGTTTCTGTTGAACGGATTTTGAAGGACGGGTGTTTAGAATGATTTTTGACGTTACATTTGAACATACAGATATGTCGTTTAGTCCCCAATTCGATAAGGTAGTCCAAATTGGAACGGGGAGCGTAGGCACAACATTCTTTCCTAGTGTATCGGAGGAAGGCCTTATCAGTTGGACAAACAACGGAGGTCTACCGAATCCCGAGCCTGTCAATATTAAGGGTAAAGATGGTGCTGACGGCAAAGACGGAAACCCCGGTGCAAATGGCTACACCCCTGTCAAAGGAACAGACTACTGGACGGATGGGGATAAGACTGAAATGGTTGACGCAGTAATTGCTGCGCTGCCTGTCTACAATGGCGAGGTGGTCTGATGGCAAGGGTAAAAGGGCTTTACACATTTAAGGACACGCTAACACCATTTCCAAGTGAAAAAGAGTTAGTGAATTTTACTTCGGGCACGAACAATAAATCTTTTGTAGGATTTATATATACTGGCTCGAACGCTCCTGTTTTGGAGTTAGGATATATCTATACCAGTCAAGGTGACCCCGATGAACATATAGAAGACGTGTATTTTTATGAGGGAGATTCTAATTATGGCATTGAAGTTGGTTGGTATAATTGGGGTCAAGAACAATATAAAACCATCAATTTTGGCAGAACTGAGCAAGAAGTGTCTGACGAGTTTTATGCGTGGCTTGCAAAAAACACGGTTGTTTACAAAACGGAAATCAACATTACCGAAAACGGAACAACGACCCTGGCAACCGCAGGGAAGTATTGCGATAGAAATATCGAGGTGAATGTGAATGTTGCAGTCGGAGATGGTCATTACGATACGTTTTGGGATGAGTACCAAAAACGTGGGCAATCAACAAATTACCGCTACTCATTTGCGGGGGATGGTTGGACTGATAAAACTTTCAAGCCTAAATATGACATTACCCCTATAAATGCAACTTATATGTTTGGGTATTCAAAAGTCACCGATGTAAAGGCGTGTTTAGAATCTTGCGGTGTAACTCTTGACCTATCAAAAGCTACAAACACAGGTAACCTCTTTGGTTATTGTTACAATCTAACCACGTTACCTAAACTAGACCTATCTTCCACAACTGTTAATAATTCAACTTTTCATAGCAGTTCTAAGCTCGAAACAGTAGAAGAATTGGTGGTCAGTGAAAACACACCGTTTTCAAGCTCGTTTAATAACTGCACCGCACTTGAAAATATGATTGTGACAGGCACAATCGCAAAAAATGGATTCAACGTTCAATGGTCTACCAATCTATCGCACGATAGCTTAATGAGTATCATAAACTGCTTGGCTGACAAGAGTGGAGATACCAGCGGAACTACTTGGACTGTCACTATTGGCAGTGAAAATTACGAAAAATTAACAGAGGCAGAAACCGACATTGCAAGAAATAAAGGATGGACGGTGGTATAAATGGCTGTTTACACAAAAGAAATCGCAACTGAATACAACTTTATAGGAATCACAGTTTATAAGACATTATGTGACGGCGTGCAAACGGGGTGGGAAATCCGAGCAAGCGATGGCTATGTGTTTTATGACACAACGGCGAACAATACGGACATTGACCCCGATACGATGGAAGAAATTTCTGTAACCTACTACTATACCGTGGCATCTTTACCCTTACGTGAAGATATGGTTAACTTCCGTTGGGTAGCCGTTCCCCGTGATAGCGTGGACGAAAACTATATTTTTGGTGTTGGTGACAATAACCACGAAGTAATGTAAACCAAAACAAGGAGGAATAAGCTATGGCTATTAAAACTTATAAAAAAGGCAGTTCGATCCAACTTACGAAAAATTTTAAGACGCGAGAGTTTGACTGCCACGGCAAGGGGTGCTGCACTCAGACACCTATTGATGAAAAATTGGTTTCAATTTTGCAAAACATCCGAGATCACTTTGGCAAGCCTGTTATCGTAACAGCCTATCGCTGCCCTACCCATAATGCACAGGTAGCAAATGCCGCCTCTCGTTCCTACCATACATACGGACAGGCTGCGGATATTCATATTGATGGCGTTGCCCCCTCCGAGATCGCAAAGTATGCTGAATCAATCGGTGTGCTGGGTATCGGTCTGTATGAGACAAGCAAGGACGGATACTTTGTCCATGTGGATACGCGCACCAAAAAGTCCTTTTGGTATGGGCACGGGAGTGAGCGGCGGACTACCTTTGGCGGTGCGCCGGTGGCGGAACAGGAGGAATATTCCCTTGAACAGTTTGTGCGGGATGTGCAAGATGCTTGCGGTGCAACCGTGGACGGCAAGGCGGGAAACGAAACGCTTTCCAAGACCGTAACCGTGTCTGCAAAGAAAAACCGCACACACGCTGTTGTGGCGGCTGTACAGAAACGGCTCGTCGCTTTGGGTTATGTTGAGGTGGGTACGGCAGACGGCGTTGCCGGCGCCAAGTTCACTTCTGCGGTGGCTCATTTCCAGCAAGATAATGGCTGCACTGTAGATGGCGAGATTACTGCCAGGAAGAAGACGTGGAAGAAATTGTTGGCAATGATTTAACATAGGAGGAAACAAAAATGGAAAAAGGAATGATTGAAACGAAATTGGCAATTACTACTTTCTTTACTGCAATTAGCGCGTTTCTGGGATGGCAGGGCGTTATGGCGTTGGTGTGGGTAATCACTATGGCAATCGATTACATTACCGGCACAGCTGCGGCTATGAAGAACGGAGAGTGGTGCAGTGCTACTGCGCGTCAGGGTTTGTGGCACAAGGGCGGTATGCTGGTCGTTGTTATCGTGGCATTTATCGCGGACTGCGCGTTGTCTGTGATCTGCGAGCACCTTCCCGTGAATATTGCGTGGACAAGCATTGTCCTTCCACTGGTGCTGGCCTGGTACATAGTTACGGAACTGGGCAGCATCTTGGAGAATGCAGTTAAGATGGGTGCTGCTGTGCCCAGCTGGATGGTTAAGTTGTTGAAAATCGGCTTGAAGGCTATCGATGAAGTTGGCGAGCGGATGGAGACGGACGTTGCCGGCGAAGCAAACGAAGCGGAAGTAGAGGAATAGAACAATGCCCCTCCTTGGATTAGGTCTGAGGAGGGGCATTGTTTTTTTCGCCATTTTTCGATGGACAAATATAATTCTTTATGTCATAATAGCTGTAGAGAGGTGGAAATAAATGGAAAGCACGATAGAGAGAACGCTTTGTCATATACAGCTGTTAGCTCGGCATTTAGACCGCTACAACCTTCGCGCAGGGGTCGTTGTGGTTCTTATGGAGTTGGGGATACCTACGAAATGTGTAGGTTTTGAGTTTCTCAAAAGAGCAATCGAACTGCAGAGCAAAGATCCAACTCGCACATTAGCAAAAGACATATACTTAGAAATTACCTTGCATTACAAACAGAATTCTGAAGAATTGGTAGAGCAGGCGATTAGAGAGGCAATCAAAATGGCTTGGCGGCACGGCAGCCGGCAGGCGTGGGATTGGTATTTCTCTTATGAAGGACAGCCCGCAACCAATAAGCCAACAAACAGTGAGTTTATTTCCAGAATGGCATACATTTTGGAAATTTGGCAGGAATGCAAAATAATAAGGAGGGATTGCAATGAGAGAGATTAAAACCTGCCCGGACCGAGAATGGAAGCAACTGCCTACAGAGGAGTTGGATCAGTTACTGCAGGCAGAACTGGAAAATGAACATCCCAATGAGGAGGTGGTATTGCCCATCTTGAGAATTTTGGAAGAGAGAGAAAAAGATTATCCGGCAGAGAAAACACCGGAGGTCTTAGCTATGTTGGAAAAATTAAGTGAACACGAAACATTAGCCAAACAGTCCAAAAGCAGACGCGGCTGGGTTGCAGGAATTGCAGCCGTTGCCGCTGTGGCCTGTATCGTTGTGATGGCATTGCCCCGGACGGTAGGAGCAGAGAGCATCTTTGATGTATTGTTCCGTTGGACAAGCAGTGTTTTTGAATTCTTTTTGCCGGAGCAGGATGCGACGAATCCTCCTGTGGAATACATCTTCGAAACAGATAACTCTGGATTGCAGCAACTGTATGATAAGGTGACGGAACAGGGTGTAACAGACCCTGTTGTGCCTATGTGGTTGCCTGAAGGAATTGAGTTATTGAGCATAAAAGAGGCACCTCTGCGAGACGGCGGATGCAAGGTGAATGCTGCTTTTAAGGGAAAAGATAAGTTTATCTCCATTTCATATAGAATATCACACGAGATAGCTACGAAGTTTGAAAAAGAAGAAACTGCAATTGAGATGTTTGAATCTGGAGACACAAGTCATTTTATTTTGGATAATGACGATAATCTGTCTGTTACATGGACGATAGATGGCGTGGAGTGTTCAATAAGCGCCAATATAGCAAAAGAGGATGTTTACACGATCATCATATCTATTTATAGGAGTGAATTGTCATAATGAAAAAATTTATGCGTATTGTTTGCTTTGTCCTTGCAGTAAGCTTGCTTTTGGTAGTTCCGGCTTACGCAGATAGTGCTGTAGAGCCGAGGGGCAGCGCCTTTTTTACGTCCTATGGTACGGATCTTTATAAAGCATCGTCCACATCTTTTGAAGTTTGGTTTGACGTAGATGCAAATGCTGCGATGATGGATGTACTTGGCGTTCGGGAGATCATTGTTTACCGTTCGACAAATATGCAGTCCTGGACCAAAATGAAGACATATAAAATGGAAGATTACCCGGAAATGGTTGATACATACGCTTTTTCACATACAGGGTATGTAACATATAGCTATGCGACTCCGGGATGTTACTATAGGGCGTATATTACTTTCTATGCTAAAGATAGTAGAGGCATCGGCGAAAGATATGTTTACACCGAAATATTACATATGTGATAAGGTTACCCCCCCTCCTAGGATTATGCCTCCCGGGAGGGGGCTCTTTCCATTAAGGCGTCTAGACGTTCTATAATGTAGTGGATTGTACTGGGGATTAGAAGAACGTCCTGCACTCCTAGGTCAGCTGCAGATTGCATAACGGCCGGGGCGATAATGTTTGTCTGAGCCAAAATGATAGGCGGCCTGAATCTGGACTTTCGCAAAACGGTGAGTCCGTCCATATATGGCAACACTAGGTCCAGAATCAATATATCCGGCCGTAGCGTTTCTATCAGATTCAGCGCATCTGTGCCGGAACTGCAGATATGTACCTCGTATCGGGATAGGGCGTTTGATAGAGCTATGTTTGTTGCTTCAGATACTGTGGCAATAAGTACTTTTCTCACAAAATCACCTGCCTGTTACATTGATAACAGGAGCATAACACAATTGTGGGAGTTGGGGCAACGGAGAAAAATCGAGAAAATTCGAGAATTTCTGCATAAAAAACTGGGCAAAATTGCACACGAAATTGCACACGGAAAAAGGGAAATGCAGTTATACCAATGGTTTTAACGATTATCGACAAAAGTTCGATTCCCGTACGGGTCACCATGACGCGCAAATACGAACCCTGCACATCGTGAGGAATGTATTTGCGCTAAGCGTAACAATAACCCCTGAGGCTTAAAAACCTCAGGGGTTATTGTTTTT
>JAZNDB010000009.1:0-3780 GCA_045587845.1 Faecousia sp. | reverse complement strand
ATGTTGTTAACCCACCACTGGATGGCTACATCTACCTTCGTGCTGTCAGCAGCATTGGAAACGGCGTCCACACGGAACTTCATATTAACGAAGTCACCGGTAATACCAAAGCCTTCCACAGATGCGCTCAGTTGATTTTCTGTAGCTTTTCCATCCCGATATTCTGTTAAAACATAAGCCTTTGCAGCAGGTGTCAATGTCAAACGGGATTTGGTTGAATCGTTCAGGAAAAAGTGGTAGCCTGTAGAGTTGCTAATAACTGCCATGTCTAATTCCAGATACTGACCGTCCAAAGAGTGACTCTGCCCATTGATAAGAGAACTTGCTGTACTTCCCTTGTAGTAGGTCTTTGCGGCACTTGCAATTTTTGTACCTTCTGCAGTACGGGTATATGCATTGAAAGTAGCGGTACCGGCTGGCGCATAGTCGTTCAGAGATACTCTGCTATAGCCTTCCAGTTCATCTTCTACATAAAGAGGATTTCGAATTGCGCGGGTAGCATTATCGTAGAAGCCATTACCCATATTGGTAGCTTCACTAACAATGGTGCCAACATAGATGTTGTTAACCCACCACTGGATGGCTACATCTACCTTCGTGCTGTCAGCAGCATTGGAAACGGCGTCCACACGGAACTTCATATTAACGAAGTCGCCGGTAATACGAAAGCCTTCCACAGATGCGCTCAGTTGATTTTCTGTAGCTTTTCCATCCCGATATTCTGTTAAAACATAAGCCTTTGCAGCAGGTGTCAATGTCAAACGGGACTTTGTTGTATCATTCAGAAAAAAGTGATAACCAGTGGCGTTATCAATAATAGCCATTTCCAATTCCAGATACTTGCCGTTTAAGGAATAACCCTCTGCATTGATCAGCGCATTCTTAGCGCTGCCCTTGTAGTAAGTCTTTGTGGCACTTGCAATTTTTGTACCTTCACGGGTGCCTTCGTAGGCGTTGTATGTATCGGTGTCCGCTGCTGCCCATTCGTTTAGGGAAACCCGATCATAGTCTGCCAATTCGTTTGCCAGGATCTTTTGTGTGCTGGTTTCGCTGGCCTGTACAGTCTGCGGTACAGTCACGACGATCATACCAGCCATCCCCAATACCAGTGCGAACACAAGCATTGCGGATAAGAGTTTTTTCGCTACTGATTGCTGTTTCATTGCTCTAACTCCTTTGTAATTTATTTAAGCACAACATTGTTGCGCTTTAATACGGTTTGCAGTTCCTTTACATCTACATCATGCAAGGAAACATCTTTGCTAACGGCGATAGCTGCTGCTGTGCCTGCGGCCTGTCCCATGGCCATACAAGGCGGCATTACACGGATCGCACCGGCGGCGGTAGAATCCGCACTGATGCATCTGCCGGCCAGTAACAGACCATCGATTCCCAAGGGAATCAGACTTCTGTAAGGAACGCCGTAATAGCTTCCGTTGATAGGCGTATACTCATTACTTTTCGGGCCAAATCTGCCGTGAACATCCACAGAGTTTGCCGCAATCAAAATACTGTCCTCCGGAACCTTTGCGCTCAGCAAGTCTTCTGCTGTCAAACGGTACTCACCCTTAATATGACGGCTTTCCCGAATACCGATATAGGATGCGGTGGATTTTAACCGGGCATCCTCACAACCGGGAACATATTTGCGCAAGAATTTCAGAATTTCGTCGGCTTGCCGTCTGCCCTCTATTTCCGCCTTTGTCAGACTTTCGTTGTTGGTGCTGTCAATATGCATAATGCGGGATGTATTGACACACCATTCGTCCTTTTTGGGCATACGGAACAAGCCAATGCTGACTCTATCCATGCTCCAATCGCCGTTTTCCCTTGCCTCAGTGACACGCCAGTGGAAGGATCGGTAATTCACGCCATTTTTGCGGTAGAAATTATGTAGATTAGCCTGAATATCCGC
This sequence comes from Faecousia sp., assembly GCA_045587845.1. Classification (GTDB taxonomy): domain Bacteria; phylum Bacillota; class Clostridia; order Oscillospirales; family Oscillospiraceae; genus Faecousia. Next base: position 1,865 of record JAZNDB010000009.1, on the reverse strand, counting down.
CTCAACTTTATCCGTATCTACATTGGAAATACGGAAGAACATCGAAGCAGGCTGCATAAGCCCCAGCTCTTCATTTCCCATCTCATATTCTGCTCCGCAGCGGTAGGCCACATCACCGTCGCCGGTAGCATCCACCACGATCTTTGCAGAAATTCCCTGGATACCGCTTTTGGATGCCAAGACTGCGCCTGCAATTTTATTCCCATCCATAATTGGCTGCAGGAAACTGGTATGGTAAAGAACCTTAACGCCTGCCTCCGTCAGCATTTCATCCAGAATGAGTTTCAGTCCCTCGGCTTCGAAGGGTGTCACATGGTCGTGGCCCACCTTGATCCAGGAAGTAAAGGCTGTTCCGCCCATCACTTCAGCCGGATGAATGGCAAAGCCGCGGGAAACCATCCGATCCACGATCTCTTCAAACAGGCCGCGGATAATCATTTCTTTGCCATCGGCATCGTAGCAGGTCATAAAAGGACCAACCAGACCACGGGTTGCCATACCGCCGCAGAAGCCGCCTTCTTCGACCAAAACCGTGGATACGCCCATACGGGCAGCTGCAATGGCAGCACATACACCGGCAGGACCGCCGCCCACCACAAGAATATCGCACCGTTTCTCACCACTGACTATCATTTCTACGTTTTGTAACATAATTGCGCTCCTATCCGTATCTCAGCATCATGTATCTTAATTGTGATTAACGCACAAAATAATTGCATTTTTTCATTTTTATATTATAATTATAACATCATTTTTCTTAGCGTCTATTTCTGTTTGTGATACGAATATTATCATTTGTGATATATAATAGGAGAATCAATATGCGAATGAGTGAATTTTTTATTCAGAAACGACTGCAAAATCATAAATATGTGCAACAAATTCAAGAGTTTCCCTTTTATCAGTATCATAATTCTGAAGGCTGGACGGATTCTATCTTGAATCAAGAGTTGGTTTTTTCTCACAGAAATACCTGGTACACTTCCGAAACATTTGCTGAAAAACTTCACGCCCATGATTATTATGAGCTTACGATTTATGTAACAGGTGATGTGGAATATGTAAACGAGAACACATTGATCTCTGCATCACCATATACTGTTGTATGGTTTAAACCTGGTCAGATGCATACCTCAAGACTTTTAGCCAACTCTCAATACGAACGATACTTGCTTTACTTTTCTACCGATTTTTTCTCAATTGATGGAAAAAATACCCCCATAATCAATTTTATGGAACATTCTACAGCCGGTGCATTGAAGCTTTCTGAAAAAAACATTAACGAACTTACCTCTATATTGAAAAGAATAAATAAGGCTCTTATATGTAACAAATCCTATAAGGAGTTACTTGTAAATGCATTGCTTATTGAATTATTTGATCTTCTCAACTCTCCTGAAACAGAAGTCGTTGAGGGCATTGCACTGGAGGATACCACTTCTCAAATCAAACAGTATATCGATACCAACTATGCAACGATCACTTCTGTTAACGAGATAGCAGAACACTTTTTCTACAGTCGAGAGCATTTGTCACGGGTATTTAAGGAATCTTTTAATATTTCTGTTGCCCAATATCTTTCCCGAAAACGAATTCTGGAATCTCTGCCTTTGCTTTCCACATTGGGCGCAACCAATGCCGGATATGCCGTAGGCTTCCGCAACCACATCACCTTTATCAATGCCTTCAAGAAAATTATGGGCTGCCTGCCGTCGGAATATATGTCCCGGCATTGATTGAATACATCAAAACATAAAAATCGCCCGAAACTGTCCTGCTGAACTGCTCCCCGTTAAGCGGACAGTGAAATAAAATAAAAATTTTCTTACATCCGGTGACCCGGTTTGGGTTGCCGGATGTTTTTT
>JAZNDB010000008.1:0-9231 GCA_045587845.1 Faecousia sp. | reverse complement strand
CCGGGGGATGGTCTCCGGGGGGTTGGTCCCCCCGGGGATAGTCTCCTGGGGGATGGTCTCCTCGGGGATAGTTTCCTCGGGGATGGTTTCCTCGGGGATGGTTTCCTCGGGGATGGTTTCTTCGGGGATGGTCTCTTCGGGGATGGTCTCTTCGGGGATGGTCTCCTCGGGGATAGTTTCCTCGGGGATCTCCTCTACAGCTTCTTCGTAGCGAACATAGTACAGGTTAATCACGTTCTGTCCCTCTGCCACCTGGATCGTCCGGCCGGGATTTGCGTTGGTAAGCACATAGCTTTCCTCGTTGTAGGTAGTAACAGGATTTGCGGTATATGCCTCGCCCACATAGCTTTCATTCTGCTCGGTGTGCTGGGGTTCGGCAGGATAAGCGCCTTCCGTCACCTGACCGTTGGAACCGATGATGTCGGTGCGGTAGAAGTGATTCACGGTTACATCGGCGGAAATCCGGTTGTAGTACAGCTTCATCACATTCTCGCCGTTAGGCACAACCTGCAAAGAGGTCTGACCTGCTGCGAAGGTATAGTTTTCGAACTTTGCTTCATAGCCGGCGGGAGCATTTACGGTTTCCCAAGCCTTGACCTGCCAGGGGCCTTCCTGGGCTTCCTTGCTGTATGCTGCGTAGTCGCCTGCAGCTGCATCCTTCTGCAGGTAGTATTCTACACTGTAGGATACCTGGGGCAGCTTGCCCTTCACACCAGGAACGTGGAAAGCCAGCTTGTCGCCTTCCACACGCAGGAAGGTGTAGCCGTTGGTGGGATAGTAGCGACCCTCAACGAAACCCTCTGCCGCGGTGTCCAGAGTAACGGGGTAGGAAATTCTGTAGGTATAGGTGGTTGTATTGTCAACCGTCTGGGTATTTACCAGTGTCTTTTCATCCAGATTCCAGGTAAGCATATTCTCACCTGCGACAACACCCTGCACACCGGATACATCGCCCAGCACAATATACTTGCCCATAGGGTCGATGACGGAAGTGCCTGCGCCGGTGATGCCCTCAATGGCAGAGGTGCAAACAGCGGAGAATGCCGCGTTTACTTCATCTATATCCTTGGCATTGTAGGCGCTCTTTACAGAGGATGCTACAAATTCAGAGAGGAACGTGCCAACGGTCAGGGTGACGGTGGTCTTCTGTCCTTCCTCCCACTGCTGACCGGAGGTGCCGCTGCAGTAATATCTGGTGCGCTTGGTGAAGCTTCTCACAACGTTGTGCTCCGCCAGGGTGTGTCCGCAGTGCTTGCAATGGGTAATGGTACTTTCATACAGTTCTTCATTGCTGACGCCGTAGCAAATGGAGTGCAGAGTGCTCAGCTCCTTCACTTCCTCTGCAACCTCGGCAGCGCTGTCCACGGTGGTCTTGCTGGCCGCAGAGCCGCTTCCTTGATTGCTCTGGATGCTCTGGGTAGAGGTGGAGTTGCCGTCTACATAGTAGGTGGGGGCGCCATCGGTAAGCAGAACGGTGTGCTTGCTGCCGCAGGTGGAAACCTCTTTCATTCCCAGACGGTTACGGGCAAGCATCAAGCCGGCTTCCAAATTGGTGCCGCCGGAAGCAGTGATGCCGTTGATAGCATTTTTCGCTTTCTGCAGTCCTGCGCTGGTGGTGATGTCAATCCAGTCCATAACCGTTTCAGCATAGGTGCTGAAGGTTACCACAGACAGGTAAATCTTTCCGCTATTATTCTGAATCAGATTGTCCAAAAATCCGTTTGTGCCTGCAATGGCATTCTTCACTGCCGCCAGACGACTGCCCACGTTGCACTTGCAGCCGTTTTCTTTGCCGCAGGACGCGCACCACTTCATAGAGTTGGAACGGTCGATTACCAACTGCACAGCGGCAGCGTTGGTCACTACGGTCTGGGAAGTTTGGACTTCCAAGGTAATTTCAAATTCATTTTCACCGGTGGCCACAGCTGTTTTGCTCAGCGTGAAGCCCTCTTCGGTTCTTACGGGGGAGATTGTAGTCTCCAGGGCGCTACCGTCTTCGTTCAAAACAAAGTAGTCGTCCATAACCTGGTCACCTTGTGTGGCCAGTGTGTGTGCAGGAAGCATTCCCACGCACATGACAATAGCCATAACCATTGCCAACATTCTCTTACTAATTCTTAAATTTGCCATCATTTCGTTCTCCTTTTCAGAATTTGGGGGAAACAAAATGCCGGCAGCCGCGCCAGCATAGCTTATCGCCTTAGCCCGCTTGCTTTGCGTCCTGCCCTTTCAAGCAGTTTGCCATTGTCAAACATTCTTTTTTCCTTTTTTCAATTTTCTTTTATGCAGGAATCTTCTGCATAAGCGCGCTGTTGAATAACTCAATCAGCTCTAAAACACTTCGAAAGCTCTGTTCTTGTTTTCCCTCCAGCCAGACAACAGAGCCTTGCCAGCTGGCGTTTTGGCGGAAGAGAATCCGCATTGCAAAAGTTGCTAACTCTCCCTTTTGGTAATCCACCGCGGGAGGACCGGTGCTGTGCAACGCCGGGGGTGTAAAACTTCGTTTGGCAGTAAATGCTGTGGGACAATCTGTAATTTCCAGCACTTGCTCTATACCCTTTAAAAATTGGGTCAGACTTTCAAAGGTGTAGCCGCCGTCTATAGCTGGATGGTAAAATCTGCCTTGCAACACTTGACTTCGATAGGAATCCACACACACATACGTTGTTCGATATTCCGCACCACGGAGTTTTGGTTGCATACCTGCCCTCCTTTCTTTGAAATGGGGATTGCTTTGATTTACACCCACATCATACTACCCGGCAGTCACAGAATTGGTTATTTTTTCATTTTGTTTTTTCAAAAATAAAAAATTTTTTATCTTTTTTTATGACTGGACAGAAATGCTTGCAATCTGTTTTTCCCTTTGTTATGATGTTTATATAGCCAGATTGGAGGGGTTTTGCATGAAGCCAAGGTTGAAAGACACGCTGCTGCTGATCAGCAACAGTAAAAAAGCGCGGACAGCTCTGCGTTCTATTTTTGAATCTAACTACTATCTGCTGGAAGCGGAATCGGCAGAGAAGGGTGTTTTCTTACTAAATCACAACTATCCGTGCATCGCCGCTGTGATTTCCCACGTGCCCGAAACCCAGAAAGAGGTTCTGCAACTGATTCAGGCCAGCCGTTTGGAAGAGGAAAGTGAAATTCCTGTTCTGTTTATGGTATCCGGCAAGAAGTCGGAATTTCAGGAAGAACAACTGCTGCTGTGGGGCGCGGCAGATGTGTTGCTGCAAGACAGCGCTGTTACCTCCATTCAGCGCAGAGTGCAGATTCTGGTAGACCTGTACCACCAACGACTCCATTTGGAGCAGCAGGTGCAAAGCCAAAATCAGATTATCCGAAACACCTACCAGACAATGTTGGACACTTTGGCTGCCATCATTGAACACCGAAACACCGGCTCCGGCAATCACTCCCTGCGGATTCGGGGATTAACCAGCATTCTGCTGCGGCAGGTCGCCCAGTTATGTCCGGAGTACGGGCTGAACGAGGAGCAGATTGAGCTGATTTCCAGCGCCGCTGCCCTCCACGACATCGGCAAAATCTCCGTTCCGGACTCCATATTAAATAAGCCCGGGCGTTTGACAGACGAGGAATACGAGCTTGTAAAGGCGCACACCACCATAGGCGGCGAAATCGTTGCCCGTTTGCAAAAACCGGGAAACAATCTGTATCTGCAATACGCCTATAACATTGCCCTTTACCACCACGAGCGCTGGGACGGCTCCGGCTATCCCAACGGCATTTCCGGTGACGATATTCCCATCTGCGCCCAGGCAGCCGGTTTGATTGACGCCTTTGACGCGCTGACCACACCCCGCAGCTACAAGGACGCTTTCCCCTTTGATGTTGCCGTAACGATGATTTGCAACGGCGAATGCGGCGCTTTCTCCCCCAGACTTCTGGAATGCTTCAAGATTGTATGCCCTGAGCTGATTCAGTTCTCTAAAAAGCATAGCGATTTTGAAACGGAAAATGCGGAGGATTTCCCCATTCCTGCCGATATTATTCTGGACCAGCCCCTGAACGCCCTGCAGCTTTCCCAACTGAAATATCAGGGTCTTTTGCACTATCTGGACGACACCGTAATGGAGCTGGACATTGACAACGGCATCTATCACGTGGTATACAACCCCAACCCCAATTTCATTGCCCTGTTTGAAAATGCCACAATGGATACTTTGGCAGACCGTATGCTCCAATATGGTGTGCACCCCAAGGATATTACCGACAAAAAGCAGCTCCAACAGCTATTCTCCCAACAACTGTTTCAGGAAAAGCGGCATAAGGTCACCTTCCTTTGCGATATTTACAATCCCCTTTCTGACAGTAACATCCCCCACGAGGTGAGCCTGCTGCGGGTCAATACAGAAAAACATAACCAGCGCCACGTGCTGGCAGTATTTCACCAGCTCACACAGCAGACCCCTTCCCGGGAAGACGACAAGAAACGAATGGATTTGTCCACCCTCTACGGCATTTTAAGCGGCGTGCTATGCTGCGCCAAGGACGGGTCCTTTTCCATTTTAAAAGGCGCGCCTACCCTGCTGCCTCTCACCGGCTATACACCGGCGGAAATTCACGCTTTGTTTGGTGATTCTCTGCTGCAGATGCTCACGGCAAGCTCCAGACCCCTTCTGCAGGACATCTTCGGTGTGGACAAGCCCATTGAATTTGAAGAAATGCAGCTGCAGCTATGCCATAAGACAAAGGGTAGCATTTGGGTGCAGTGCAAGGGCAAGCTGGCTTTCGATGACCAGGGCATTGCCCGCTACTATTTCACCTTGTCGGACATCACCCAGGTGCGGAAGAAGATTGACCTGCTGGAACGGGATCTTTCCCGTAACCAAATCGTGGTAGACCAATTCAGAAATGCCATTTTGGAGTGGGATTTAACCACCGGCGAGCTGTATATGTCCCGCCAGTGGAAGGAGCGTTTCGGCTACGATATGCCCAGCGCCTATGCAGAATGGGTATCTGTATTCGGTGCCAACGTCCACCCGGACGATTTGGCAGAGCTTTCCCGCAAAACTGCGCAACTGAAGGAAACAGAATGCAAAGAAAGCGTTGACCTGCGTATTGCCGACAGTCAAGGACGCTATCTGTGGAGCCGTGTCCGCGCAGTTTCCCAATGCAAAAACAGCGCTAAGCCTACCAGCATTATCGCTGTGATTTACAACATCCACGATTTGAAAGAAAAAGTGCTGTCTATGGAGCAAAAAATGCAACAGGACGCCCTTACCAAGCTGATGAATAAAGACTCCACCCAAACGTCTATCAACAGATATCTGGAAACTATGGAGCCCGATACATACGCCGCGATGCTCTCTCTGGACGTGGACAATTTCAAGGCAATTAACGATACCTTCGGCCATCTGTACGGCGACGCGGTGCTCACCCGTATCAGCGGACAGCTCCGCAGCTTGTTCCGTTCCTGGGATATTATCGGCCGTATGGGCGGCGATGAATTTGCCATTCTTTTGAAGGATTTACCCAACGAAACCGTGGCGACCGACCGCTGTGAAATGCTGGTAAATCACTTCCGGGAGTATCTGCAGGATCTGATGCCCGGTCTGGACGTATCTATTTCGGTAGGCTGCGCCCTGATTCCCAAGCACGGCAAAACCTTTGATGACCTTTATGAGCGCGCTGATACCGCCTTGTATACCGCCAAGCGAAAGGGTAAATGCCAATTCAGCATTTATGACGCGGCAGATGCCTTTGAGCAAATGCCCTTCCCCTCCACCCGCATTGAATCCGACGAAGAGCCTGTGACCAACGACGAGGGCTTTATGCGTTTTGCCTTCCAAAGCCTGTATACCAGCCAGGATATTGAGAAAACCATTCAGTCCCTGCTGGCCCACATCGGCACCCGCTTTAACGTCAGCCGGGTTTACGTGTTTGAGAACAACGATGCCAACACCCATTGCAACAATACCTTTGAGTGGTGCAACGTGGGTATTCATCCGGAAATTGAAAACCTGCAGAACGTCAGCTACGAAACCGACGCCCCCAACTGGCCCTCCTATTTCAACGCGCAAGGGGTTATGTACTGCTCGGACATTTCCCAGCTCCCGGACGATGTGCGCCAGATTCTGGAGCCACAAGGTATTAAGAGTATGCTCCACTGCGCCATTATGGATAACGGTGTATTCCGTGGTTATGTTGGCTTTGATGACTGCCATCGGGATTATATGTGGACCCAGGAACAGATTACCCTGCTGGAATACTTCGCCCAGATTCTGTCTGTATTCCTGCTCCAGCACCGCAAGAAAAACAAGTAATCACCCGCAAAAAACCGCCCACATCCTGCGATGTGGGCGGTAATTTTTTCTTTTACTTTGCTATTTTTGCAAGCTTGCGTTCTTCCTTGGTCTTGCAGTATTTTTCCAACACAGGCACCAGAATGATGCACACGAAAATGGCGGTGAAACCGCCGTTATACAGGCAGGCGCCGCCGTGGAGCTGGGGAACGATTGTCACCAGCGCATAGTGGATCATCGCAGCCACGAAAGCATAGAACCAACCGTACTTGTCTGCAATGGGGCTCAGACCATTGGCATAGCAAAGACCAATGCAGATAACAGCGGCATTGGCAGACAGGGCAAAGTCGCCACCAAAGAAAGCGGAAACATACTTAGCTGCAAAAGAAGCTGCCACATAGCCGGCCATAATGGGCCATACATTGGTGGGGCGGGAGCCGGAGTTGCAGGTGCAGAGCATACAGAAGATCAGACCCAGCTGTACGCTGTTGAAGGTTGCGCCGATGGCATTGTAGTAAGCCAGAATGAACAGGCCGAAAACGCCGGCATTCATCAGGAAAACGGCATTTCCACAAGTGCCGGAAACGTTGTTCACCTGGTTGGGGTTGGTAAGAAGTTTCCAGTAGTCCTTGCCTGCGCCCATCAGAAGTGCGACCAGAACGAACAGGCCAAACAGCGCGCAACAGAAAATATTGGCAGTAGCTGCGCTGACTGCGCTTCCATCTCCTCCAAAAATGGGACCTGCAACACCTGGAACCTTATATAGAATGGCATTGAGCAAAAAGGCAGCCATACCCACGGGCAATGCGGCAGAGTAAATATTCATACCCTTATGGACATTGGGAGAATGGGGAAGGCCGGCAGTTACGACCACACCGACAATCAAGCCTGCGATCAAAGCCAAGCCTAAGCCCAGCAGGTTGAAGCCCACATACTCTGCGCTGGGATAGCGCACCAGCAGATTGGACATAAAGGGTGCAACACCGGTGGTAAAGAGCGCAGCGTTTACGTTGGCACCCAGTTTTTGCTTTTTCAGTAGGGTAACCACAGCAACGCCCAGCATAGTGGGCCACATATTCAGCACATTGATGCCCCAGGAGCAGAAGCCTAAGGTCAGCAGGAATGCCATAGTGGACACATTGTTCACAGTTGCACCGGTGACACAGAATAAAAGGAGCATAATGGCGGCCACCAGACCCATATTCAGGAAGGTAGCGGCATAGCCACCTACGGTGGTATAGAACTTGTCAGTGCCTTTGAGAATTTCCCACAGGCCGGTAAACATAGTACCTCTATCAGGCATACACACAGCCGCAATCAACAAAGAAAGGGAAATCACCGCAAAGAACAGCTTCAGGAATTTGCTTTCCTCCATTTGGTTCAACTTTCTCATAATAACACCTCAAATTGAAATCTGGGCAATCCGAGCCCATAAAGTTCGAATTGCCCAGACGGTCGGCATTTTTTGTTCTGCGCTCCCCGGTGGTTACCCACCTCTTTCCGTCAGTTACGCAGAATTTTTATTTGATTAGATCTTTTCAGCAGCCTCAACCACGTGCTTCATCAGCACACTGGTGGTAACGGCGCCAACACCGCCGGGAACGGGGGTAATTGCGCCAACGATAGGCTCAACCTCGCCAAATACGCAATCACCGGACATACCGCCCTTGCCCTTGGAGGTAATCTTCTCGGGATTCCAGTTCATAGAAACGTCGATAACGATCTGACCTTCGCTGACAAAGTCCTTGGTCAGGCTGCCCAGCACACCGGCAGCGGTAACAATGATATCAGCCTTCTTGCAGATTTCTGCGGTATTGACGGTCTTGGTGTGGCAGACAGTAACGGTTGCGTTCTTCGCCATCAGCATCATAGCGGCAGGCTTGCCAACCACCAGGCTACGGCCGATAACCACAGCGTTCTTACCCTTGCAGTCGATGCCGTAGTGGTCCAGAATTTCCATACAAGCGGCGGGGGTACAGGGAGCATAGCCCAAATCCTGACCTTCAAACACGCCTGCGTTAGACATATGGGTCATGGAGTCCACGTCCTTGCAGGGAGCAAGGCGGTTGCAGATTTCGTCCTGATCGTTCTTCAGGTGCTTGGGCAGAGGACGGAACATCAAAACGCCGTGAACGGAGTCGTCAGCATTGACCTCGTCGATCACCTTCAAAACAGCTTCTTTGGAAGCGTCCTCGGGCAGAATGTAGTTCTTAACAGCAACGCCCACTTCCTCAGCGCGCTTGGTAGGGCCCTTTTCGTAGCTCAGGTCGGAGGGGTTCTCACCTAAACGAATGATGCCCAGAGTGGGGGTGATGCCCTTTTCCTTCAGGGCGGCAGTACGGGCCTGCAGGGAGGCAACCAAAGCTTCGTTAACTTCCTTACCCAATAATTGCTTTGCCATAACAAATTCTCCTTGTGTATGTATTGTGTTTCTCTTGCCCTATTATTGCAGAAAGGGCAGGGTAAATCAATAAAATAATAAAGCTGATTTTATAGATTGTTTCTATAAATTACTGACCGAAACCAGCCTTCACCTCAGTAAAGATTGCGTCAGCCATAGCGCCGTACTTGGCAAGCATTCCGTTGGCCTTGGCATTCATCTCCTCGGCAACCTCACGGTTCTTCAAGGATTTGGTGTTGATGAACACATTCAAAGAAGCAGCCTGCAGAGCAGCCTTGCAGCACACAGCGCCGCAACCTGCATCGGAAACAGCCAGACGGCTGCCCTTAGCGGCAAACACTGCGATGTACTCAATGGCCTGGCAGCACAGTTCCATAATCTTCATAGGTGTGGAGCAGGCAATGATGGTAGCCTCTTCCATAACTGCATCGCGGGTGGGGTCGAGTTCCTGTTCAAATATTGGTGAGGGAGCATGTGCCGAAGCATCATAATTAGCCGGATAAAACACAGCAACTCCCGGAGCTGACAAATAGGAATGCTGTGCCTTTCCGGTCAATGCCAACA
>JAZNDB010000007.1:0-3913 GCA_045587845.1 Faecousia sp. | reverse complement strand
TGCCGCCTCGGACTTTCTGAACACCGTGCGGAAAATCAATCTGGAATTGGGCACAACTGTGATTATCACCGAACACCGTTTAGAGGATATTCTCCCCTCTGCAGACAGGGTTTTGGTTTTGGACCAGGGACGCATTTTAGCATTGGATACGCCAAAGGCCGTAGGCGCTCTCTTGTGGGAGCATAAGAGCCCAATGTTTGCCGCTATGCCCACTCCTATGCAGGTTTTTTACCGGGCAGGCGCCACAGGCCAATGCCCCTTAACCGTTCGGGAAGGCCGTAATTATCTGGGAAGCAGCCTGCAGGAAAAACCTGCTTTCACCCAGCTTCCTGCGCCAAATACCTTGGACACCGCCGCCACCGCACTGGAAATCAAGGACATCTGGTTCCGATATACCCGGGATGGGCAGGATATTCTGCGGGGGGCATCTATCTCCATTCCCGCAGGCTGTATCCACGCCATTGTGGGTGGTAATGGCGCCGGAAAATCCACCTTCCTGAAGGCAATCAGCGGCAGCTGTAAGCCCTATCGCGGCAAAATAACAGTATTTGGCAGCTCCGTTAAGGCCTATAAAGGAAGTACACTGTTCCAAAACTGCCTTGCTATGCTCCCCCAGGACCCCAAGAGCCTTTTTGTTAAGGACACCGTTTTGGAGGATTTGCAGGAGGTTTCCAAGGAAACGTCCCAGATTTGCCACATTTGCCAAATTACCCACCTGCTGGATCGCCATCCCTACGACCTGTCAGGGGGCGAACAGCAACGGGTAGCCCTTGCAAAGGTGTTGCTGACAAAGCCCAAATTACTTTTGCTGGATGAGCCTACCAAGGGTATGGACTGTTTCTTCAAGGAAACCTTTTCGGAAATATTATGTAAACTAAAAGCACAGGGTGTCACCGTTCTTTTGGTCTCTCACGACGTGGAGTTCTGCGCAAAGCACGCAGATTTTGTCAGTATGTTCTTCGATGGGCAGGTGCTTACCACCCATACCCCCGCATCGTTTTTTGGCGGCAACAGTTTCTACACCACCGCTGCCAACCGTATGAGCAGAGCCTTCTTCCAAAATGCCGTTACGGTAGATGACGTGGTGGCTTTGTACCGGAAAAATCTGGAGGACACGCAATGAAAAAGTCCACCCTGTCTACCCTCATTTCCCTGTTTGTGTTCATTCCTGCAACGTTGCTTCTGGGGCGGTTTTTGCCGGGACGGGCGCATTACCTCACCTCTACTCTGGTGATTATCTTTATTCTGATTCCCTTTTTTCTTTCCTTTGAAGGCAAGAAACCGTCGGCGCGGATTTTGGTGCTGATAGCCGTACTCAGCGCCTTGGCGGTAGTCTCACGGGCAATCTTTGCCGCGCTACCGAACTTCAAGCCCATTTATGGCGTCATCATCATCGCAGGCATCGCCCTGGGCGGGCAAGCAGGTTTTTTAGTGGGTGCAATCGGCGCATTTGCCAGCAATTTTCTTTTTGGACAAGGACCGTGGACACCTTGGCAAATGCTTGCCTACGGCATTTGCGGGCTATTGGCAGGCCTGCTCTACTACCGGAAAGAAAAGCTGCCGCGAGACCCCTTAAGTTTGGGCTTGTTTGGTTTTGTTACCGTACTGTTTGTTGTGTGTCCTGTGCTGGACACCTCCACTGTGCTTACCACCTTGACAGTATTCACCCCCACCGCCATCATCAGCATTTACACCACTGCTATTCTTACCAATCTCATTCAGGCAGGCTGCACTTTTCTGACCCTGCTTGCCATAAGCAAGCCTATGCTTAAAAAATTAGACCGCATTATCACAAAATACGGTCTATGAATCGCGCAACCACAAAAGCGGATGCGGCCTTTGGCCGCATCCGCTTTTCCTTATGTGGTAGTATATCCACATTCCTCGCATTCGTTACTCCGGTCACAGCCGGTCGGCGCAAAGGCCTTTTCGGGGAAAGGAATCTTTGCAAACATCTCACAGGGGTCCTCAGCGCAACCCGGGTTATCACAACATTCCTTGGTAGGAATGCTATAATCCAGCACAGGTACAATGAGCTGCGCGTCCCGTTCCAGACGAATAATAGAGAACTGCCCCAATGTTACCAGCAGCCGTTTTGTTTCTCCTGAGAGCACCAGCTCCTCGTCAAAGAATGTGCGCATCCATTCGGGAATCTGATTGACTGTACATTCACGGGGACACTGGCATACATCAATCACCTTGGAGCTAAGCACCATAGGATCCAGCACTTCCACTATCGCCGTGGGGTTATTGGCCGTTACCTTTGTAATGCCGTCCGGTCCATTCAGACACGTATTGCTGGTGAAAATATGGGCGCGGCTATCCTCTCCGCAAAGCACCGCCCGCTTGGAAAACATTGCCAAACCGGTCAGTGTCACAGGTCTGCAGGTTCCCACCACAGCGTCTGCCAAAATGCGGTAATAGAATGTAGCCTCTACACAGTAATGGTTGCGATCGAATGCCACAGGCTCCACATCAATATAAGTATATAACAGCTCTGCGCATCGTACTTTTGCACCGTTACTGGTATCCAAAATGTTCTGGGATGTAGCGGTCAAATAAACCCGCAAATCCTCGATACAATCCTTATCCCGACAACTGTCGGTAATCTTCCTGGTGTGAATGGACAGCGCCTCCTGCAAATCTTCTATATTGCAGCGCACGCTCCCCTGACAAAACTCACGCATAGTATTACCTCCGATAAAGTTTTGGGAATAAGCCAACGCTTATGGGACAGTTTATGCTCCCAAATACCCAATGGTGCAAAAAAGACGAAAAAATTGGGCAACGCGCCTTATGGTACGTTGCCCTTGTATTTTTCGTTTCAAATCTGCGCAAATGCCCGTTCCAAAACGGAAATCACACGTCTACCATATTCCGGGGTTGCCATTTCGTTTTCTTCGCCACTGAGCAGTTTTACGAATTCCACCATCTGGGTTTCAATCATTCCGCTATCATTACAACCCTCTACACGGGTAAATGCGCCGTCGGCCTCACAAATCCACAAATCCCATCCGTCCCGAATTTGGGCAGCGCCATTTGTGAAATAAAAATCTGTGCGATACTCCGAAGCGCCCTTGCAGCCGCAATAGCAGAACGTACCGCTTACGCCGCCCTCAAAGGTAACCAGCAACTGGGCAATGGCCTCCACTGAATGGTCCGTTAGAAAATTATTTCCGGAGACAAATACATCCTTCACCTTCAGCCCTGTGGTATAAAACACCTTGTCTAATGTGTGGGCGCCAAAATTCATCAGGATACCGCCACCGGAAAGCGCCCTATCCAAAAACCAAGCCGGACGGTTGGTGAAATAGTCACAGTTGCGTACTTCCCGAATTCCGCAAAGCTCCCCTAAGCGTTTGCTTTGAATCATCTGCCTGAGTATGCGGTAGCATTGGAGATATCTTTGCATATGGCCGACAGCAAGCTTTGCGCCACTTCGTTCTGCCGCAGCAATCATCGCATCGCACTCCCGGGTAGAAATTGCCATAGGCTTTTCCACCAGCACGGAGATTCCTCTGTCCAGAAAATATACACTTGCCTGCTGGTGCAGAAAGTGGGGCAAATTCAAGATTACTCCGTCCAGTTCTTCCATTGCCTGCATTGTTTCATAATTATCGTACACCCGGGCATCTGTGCCCTCTGCCAGCTTTTTTGCTTTCTCCACTGCGATATCGCATACCGCCACCAGTTGACATTGGCCGTGTCCCAAAACCGCTCTTTTATGGACACCTGCAATCTTGCCTGCGCCAACCACACCAATTTTATACACGTTATCACCTCCAAAAATTTTTGTATAATGCCCCTAAAAGGGCTTATTTTCCGTTACATCTGCTGTCATTATAGGGCAACTTTCACCTGTTTGCAATTTTCTTTCCCCTTTATCTTCTCGTTTTTGTTTATGTTGCACAAT
>JAZNDB010000006.1:0-2916 GCA_045587845.1 Faecousia sp. | reverse complement strand
AAGCGGCTTGCAGTATTGCTTGCCGCTTTTACCATACTAATTCTGGCATGTATTTACTAATGATAGCATTCCTGCTAAAACCTCTCGGAGTAGGAGAATTTTGCCATTGCAGCCTGTCTTTGGTTGTATAGGGAAAATGTTATTGCGCCTATCGGTTAAATATAGTATAATGAGAAAAGTGAAACCTACGAAGGAAGTGTAGCAATGAAAAGAATCCTATGCGCACAGTTCAAGCAGGAAACCAACCGCTATGCGCCGGGTATTTCCGATGAAAAAGCCTACCGGGAGCGGGAATACATTTGGGGAGAAAACGCTGTAAGGGCGCATTTTACTGGCACAAAGTGTGAAATGGGTGCTTTTTTTGATGAACTGGACACTTGTGAGAATTGTGAGTTGATCCCTGTTTTGGCGCTCAACGCCTCTCCCGGCCCTGTGACAGCACAAAGCGTTTGGAATCAGGTGGCGGATGGCTTGTTGGAAGCCATTAACGCGCAGCCCTATGTGGATGGGGTCTTGCTGGCACTCCACGGCGCTATGGTCACAGAGGAAATGGAGGACGGCGAGGGACAGCTTTTACAGTGCCTGCGGGCGCGGTTAGGCCCGGATGTGCCGATCGTCACAACGCTGGACCTGCATGCGAATGTTACCGATCGTATGATAAAAAACGCGACGGCGCTGGTTTCCTGCGACTATTATCCCCATACGGATTTTTACGAAACCGGCTTGCGGGCAGCAAAAATTATATGGCAGGCAGTAAACGGGCAGGCGAAACCGCTTATGCGCTGGCATAAGCTTTCTATGCTTTTTCCCTTTGTGATCACAGATATGGGCCCAATCGTGCCGCTTTTGAAAAAAGCACAAGCTCTGTGGCAAACAGGCGAACTGATGAGCGCCAGTATTTGCCATGGCTTCTTCCATAGCGATATTCATGATCTGGGCACCGCTATTTTGACGGTGGCAGATGGTGATGGCGCTTTGGCTCAGAAAAGGGCCGATGAGTTGGCAGAAAGTATTTGGGCCACCAGAGAGCAACTGACACGCAAATTCTATTCCCCGGAAGAAGCGGTAAGAATGGCCATAGAAGCGGAAAACGGCCCAATCGTTCTGGCGGATGTTGCGGACAATCCCGGTTCCGGTGCTACTATGGACTCTGTCGTGCTACTGCGCCAGCTGCTGAATATGGGTGCCACGGATGTGGCTGTTGCTGCCGTATGCGATCCCCAGACGGTTCGGCAGGCACAGCAGGCAGGGGTCGGGGCACACATTCAGGTAGAACTGGGAGGAAAGCAAGCACCGGAAATTACCGGTGGCCCCATTTGCTGTGCTGCAGTGGTTGAAAAGCTGACCGATGGCTGTTTCCACAATCAAGGCCCCATGTTTCACGGGCTATTGATGAACTACGGAGATTGTGCGCTTCTGCGGATCCATGGGGTACAAGTCATTGTTTGCAGCAATCATGCACAGCCCTATGACCTGGAGATTTACAGACATTGCGGCATCGATCCCAGGGAAAAGAAGATTTTGACAGTGAAATCGGCGGTCCATTTCCGGGCAGATTTCAAGACGGTTTCCCGGCAGATCCTGGATGTGGAAACGCCGGCTTTGGGATGTATGCGACCGGAGATGCTGCCTTTGGCCCATTGCAGGCGACCGATCTACCCATTGGATACATAAGGAGATAAGGAAATGACACCTTATAAAGAATGTGATTTAGGCAGTAATAAGACCTACGAAGAGGTCATGGGCGGATTTTTACCAGCGCTGGCAGATTTTTACAAAAATCCCCAGAACTACACAATTGAGCCCTTCCGTATCTTTGGAAATCTGTACTATGTAGGCGACCGGAAGGTGTGCATGCACCTTGTGGATACCGGTGCGGGCTTGATTCTTTTTGACAGTGGGTATTCCCACAACTACGATGCGCTGATCCTTTCGATCCGGGCGCTGGGTTTTTCTCCTGCTGACATTAAGATTCTGATCCACTCCCATGGTCACTTTGATCATTTCGGCGGTGGCGACCGCCTGCGGGACGCCTACGGCACAAAGATCTATATGAGTGCGGTGGATACCGAATTGACCCGGCAGATGCCCCAGCGTGCACTGATGGCACTGGCTCCCGGCAAGGAGGATGCGATCTGCTATCCCGATATTACCATAGAAGACGGGGATGTTATCAGCCTAGGAAACACCCGGATCTATTGTGTGCTGTCCCCGGGACACACACCCGGAACCATGAGCTTTTTCTTCAAAGCCAACGATGGGGAACAATCGCTGAACGTGGGTTACTTTGGTGGCGTAGGCTTCCTGACACTGTATAAGGAGTACCTTGCGGAATACGAACTGGATCCGAATATGTTGGAGGTTTTGAGGGAAACGATTCAGTCTCTGAAAAATAAGCAGGTGGATATCTTCCTTGGAAACCATCCCAACCACAACTGCACTCTGGAAAAAAGGCAGTATATGCTGGAGCATCCGGGGGAAAATCCGTTTATCAATCGTGCCGGTTGGCAAATTTTTCTCGACGCACTGGAAGCCCGCCGTGCAGATTTCCAAAGCCTGGGCTATTGACCCCGGGAATTATGGTTTTCACACTTTCGCGTGTTGCAGGACAAATTGTACAAAAATGCGGCTGCCTGTTTCCAGAGCATCTTCGTCCAGCATAAAGTCATTGTTGTGGGGGCAGGGTCGTGCACTCCTTTTTCTCATTGCGGGTAACTAAGCGCAGGAATGCGCTGGGTTTCTTGACAGCATAGAAGGAAAAAACCTCAAAACTAAGCCTTTTGGGCATGGTCACGATTTTGTCCCGACCTACAACCTTTGCTTCCGAAGCCAGTAACTGCTGCGAGACCTCCCCATGATTCACCAACGGCAGCGCCTTGGTATCCTCCAAAAATATCTGCAATGTCGGCAATGCCG
>JAZNDB010000005.1:0-2892 GCA_045587845.1 Faecousia sp. | reverse complement strand
AGCCTGAGCAGGGGTCATGACCCGTTTCTGATCGCCCACATCACCATCGGCAAAGCGAACGCCGGGTGTAACCGTAAGGAACTTCTTGCCGCAGGCATCATGAACCTTGCCGGCTTCCAGAGGAGAACACACAATGCCGTCAAGGCCGGCTTCTTCAGCACACTTGGCATAATGCATAACAACCTCATCGATGGGCGCATGGATCATCAGATCGTTTTCCATGCTCTCCTGATCGGTGGAGGTCAGCTGGGTAACAGCGATCAGCAGAGGACGGGTGCCGTCTTCACGGGTCAGGCCTTCCAGCGCTGCCTTCATCATGTTCTTGGTGCCGGCTGCGTGCAGGTTGGTAATATCCACATCCAGATTCCGCAAAACCGCCATAGCCTTTTTTACCGTATTGGGAATATCGTGGAGCTTCAGATCCAAGAAAATCTTATGACCTCTTGCCTTAATTTCCTTTACGATAGCAGGGCCTTCAGCATAATAAAGCTCCATACCAATTTTCACAAAAGGCTTACGACCTGTGAACTTGTCCAGAAACGCAAAGGTCTGCTCTGCGCTGGCAAAATCACAAGCTACGATTACGTCTTTACCCATTATTTCGCACCTCCGATAATTTCACTTAATGTGTTAATTCTGTATTTATCCATTACTGCTGGAAGTTCATCAATAATTTCCTTACAGACATAAGGATTTACAAGGTTTGCTGCGCCCACCTCCACTGCGGTTGCCCCTGCAAGCATCAATTCGATTACATCTTCCGCAGTACTTACACCGCCCATACCCACAACGGGAATTTGTACGGCATTTGCCACCTGGTAGACCATACGGACCGCTACCGGAAAAATCGCAGAGCCGGAGAAACCGCCCATTTTGTTGGCAATTACCGGCTTGCGGGTTTTCAGGTCAATTCGCATACCCAGCATTGTGTTAATCAGGCTAATTCCGTCTGCGCCTGCATCCTCGCAAGCCTTTGCGATAGATACAATGTCGGTCACATTGGGGGAAAGCTTTACGATTACAGGCTTTGTGGTAACTGCTTTAACTGCCTTGGTTACCTCCGCAGCCGCTTTGGGGTCTGTGCCAAAGCTCATACCGCCACCGTGAACATTGGGGCAGCTCACATTCACTTCCAGCCAACCAACTTGCTCTTCTTTATCTAGCTTTTCGCAGGTATAGGCATACTCCTGAACCCCGAAACCGCTGATATTTGCCATTACAGGCTTATGGAAACATTTTTTAAGCTTGGGAAGTTCCTCGGTTACTACCTTCTCCACACCGGGATTTTGCAGACCAACCGCATTAATCATACCGGCGGTACACTCTGCAATACGGGGGGTAGGGTTACCAAAGCGAGGATCTTTGGTTGTACCCTTAAAGGAAAATGTGCCTAAACAGTTAATATCATAAAGCTCAGCATACTCATAGCCGTAGCCGAAGGTGCCGGAGGCGGGAATCACGGGATTATCAAGGGCGATTCCACAAAGGTCAACACTTAATCTTCCCATAAAATTTCCTCCTTCTTCATAACAGGACCTTCCTTGCAGATGCGTTTATAGCCGGTGAGAGTCTTGCAGGAACAGCCCATACAAGCGCCGAAGCCACAACCCATACGCTTTTCAAAGCTCATCTGGCCGGAGGTATTGGATGCCTTATACACCGCTTTCAGCATAGGCTCCGGACCGCAGGTGTAGAAGTATGTATAATCCATAGCTTCCAGCGCAGTGGTGACAAAGCCTTTTGTGCCGTAGCTGCCGTCCACGGTGGTGACAGTTACATCACAGCCCAGCTTTTGGAACTCCTGCTCATAGAAAATCTCAGATTTCGTATTAAAGCCCAAGATAACAGATACTTTTTTGCCCTGTTTCAGCAGTTCCTTAGCCAGCAGATACATAGGCGGTACACCGACACCGCCACCCAAAAGGACAGGTTTATCGCCAGACAAAGTCAAGTCGTAACCGTTGCCAAGACCGGTGAGAATATCAAGCTGCTCTCCGGAAAGCATAGAGGACATCTGTTCCGTGCCCTTGCCTACCGCTTTATAAACAATGGTTAGCTTGTCACCTTCCAAGTCGCAAACAGATATGGGGCGGCGAAGATACAGGCCATTCAGCTTTAAATTCACAAACTGGCCAGGGGCGGTAATGGCAGAGGTATCCCCCGCCAAAACCATTTTATATACGCTGTCTGTCAGCGGTGTGTTGGAAACAATTTTAAAAATCCCCTGTTTCATAATCGCTCCTTATGCGTCGATGGTAGAAATCGTCAAGGTTGTTTCTTCCAGAACGTCCAGCAGTACCTTTACGGTATCCAGCGCAGTGAACAGAGATACGTTATGCTCTGTGGCAATCTGGCGAATCTGAACGCCGTCGTTACCGTCACTGCCGGGATCCTTGGTGTTGATCACATAGGCAATATGACCCTGACGCAGCGCATTGGGAATCTCCTCGCTGCCGTCACCGATCTTGCCCAGCTTGTGGGTACGGATTCCCTTTGCCTTCAGATACTTCGCAGTACCCTCAGTTGCTTCAATATTGAAACCCAACTGATAGAACCGACGAATCAAAGGCAGCGCCTCATCCTTATCCTTATCGGCAATGGTCACCAGCACTGTGCCGTAATTCTGCAGGTGCATACCCGATGCCTGCAGTGCCTTATACAGAGCGCGGTTCATTGTGCTGTCGTAGCCAATGGCCTCACCGGTGGATTTCATTTCAGGAGACAGGTAGGCATCCAAACCGCGAATCTTGTTGAAGGAGAACACAGGTGCCTTGGCATACCAGCGGTCCTTCTCCTCGGGATAGATGTCGAAAATACCCTGCTCCTTCAGGCTCTTTCCCAGGATCACTTCCGTGGCAATATCCGCCAGGGAGTAACCGGTGGCTTTGCTCA
>JAZNDB010000004.1:0-12550 GCA_045587845.1 Faecousia sp. | reverse complement strand
TGCAGCAGTCCAAGGCGTTTGTCATTGTGCGATTGGGCGCATTTCAGGCGGTTTGGGGTGTAGGCCTGCATTTCAAGATGCCGTTCTTCGACCGCATTGCCCGCCGGGTTTCCTTGAAGGAGCAGGTGCTGGACTATCCCCCCCAGCCTGTGATTACCAAGGATAATGTTACGATGCAGATTGACACAGTGGTGTATTTCCAGATTACCGATCCCAAGCTCTATGCCTACGGCGTGGAACACCCGATGATGGCGATGGAGAACCTCACCGCTACCACGCTGCGTAATATCATCGGCGATTTGGTGCTGGACCAGACCCTCACCTCCCGCGACTTAATCAACACCCGTATGCGGGCGATTCTGGACGAGGCTACCGACCCCTGGGGCATCAAGGTCAACCGCGTGGAGCTGAAGAACATTCTGCCGCCTGCGGATATTCAAAGTTCTATGGAAAAGCAGATGAAGGCCGAGCGTGACCGCCGTCAGGCAATTTTGCAGGCTGAGGGTCAGAAAAAGTCCGCCATTTTGATTGCAGAGGGTGAAAAGGAATCTGCAATTCTCCGCGCCGATGCAGAAAAGCAGGCGGCAATCCTGAAGGCAGAGGGCGAAGCCGAGGCAATCCGCGCTGTGCAGAAGGCGCTGGCAGATTCTTTGGAAATGCTGAACAGCTCCGCCCCTAACGATCAGGTCATTAAGCTCAAGTCCATTCAGGCTATGGAAAAGGTAGCCGACGGCAAGGCAACCAAGATTATCATTCCCTCTGAAATGCAGGGCCTGGTGGGTCTGGCAAAGGGTCTTGTGGAGGGTGTGAAGGAATAATGGCAGAGAAGAAAGAAAAGCGGTTTATTCGTACTCTTGCAGAGGGCGGCGGATTTGCTGCGCCGGCCACCTACATTTTGGTGGATAGGCTCACAGGGGTCAACTATCTGTATGCAGCCAGCGGCTACGGCGGCGGACTTACTCCCCTGCTGGACAGAGAGGGAAAGCCTGTGATTACCCCCGTGCCGAATAAATATGACGAATAAGAATTTGGTTATTTTGTGTCATTGCGAGCACCGCAGGTGCGTGGCAATCCCCTAAATACACCTGTGGTTACCGAATGAATATACTTTCTCACCGGCGAGAAAGTATACAAAGAGCCGCCGGGAAACGTTTCGTAGGTTTCCCGGACCCTTCCCACGACCAAAGGGAGAAGTGGCACGAAACGATTACTGCAAATAAACGTCCTTGCACTTCCCCCTTATGGAATCCCCCTCGTGGCATTTGTAGGTGACGGTTTTTCGAGGACACGAGTCCCTACATTCTCGATTGTCAACAATAAAAAGAGGAGTGCTAAGCACTCCTCTTTTTTAGATCTCTTTATACATAGTCACCGCGTCGTCTTTCCGGACGTTGTCGGCAACCACCAGGACCTCCACTGCCACGGTTCTTGCGCCCAAGGCAATTTCAATTTTGTCGCCGGGTTTTACTTCGTAGCTGGCCTTTACCACACGGCCGTTGACGCTGATGCGACCATTATCGCAGGCTTCATTGGCAACGGTGCGGCGCTTAATCAGCCGGGAGACCTTCAGGTACTTGTCCAGGCGCATCTTACTTAGCGACAGCGTCCTTCAAAGTCTTGCTGGCCTTAAATGCAGGCAGCTTGGTTGCGGGAATCTTGATCTCTTCCTTGGTGCGGGGGTTGCGACCAACGCGAGCTTCGCGGGTCTTTACGTCGAAGATGCCAAAGCCGGAAACCTGCACCTTGTCGCCCTTTACCAGAGAAGCGGTGATGGCTTCAAAAGTAGCGCTAACAACACACTCAGCGTCCTTCTTGGTCAAGCCGGTTTTTTCAGCAACAGCAGCGATTAATTCGGTTTTATTCATTGAAAATTACCTCTTTTCAAAAATTTGGATACCTTACAGTAACATATTTTTGGAAAAATTGCAAGTATTTTTAGAAAAAATATACAATTAAAGGTGCAAAATTCGCGAAATTTTATCACCTTTTGGCAAAAGCAGGCAATCTTCCTTGCGGATTGCCTTGAAAAGCACTACGCAAACCAGATAAACGACGATTCCCACTGCCACGGGAACACCGCAGGAAATCACGCGGCTGGCGCCAAAGGGCAAAGCGGTCAGCAACCGATGTATGCCCCAAACACTCACGCCCATCAAGCTGGCGGGCAGCAGGGGACGCAGGAGATTTTGCAGAATTTTCGGTTTGTGGGGAACCACCTTGCCGATGGCGATCAGATTCATAAGGCCGATTGCCGCGTAGCACAAAAGCATACCCACAGGGGCGCCCACAATGCCGATTTGGGGATTGCCTACCAGCACATACACCACTGCCAGCCGCACACTGCCGCAGACCAGGGTGTTGATTACGGGCAGGTGGGCATAGCCGTGGGATTGGAGCACCACGTTGGTATACTGAATCACCCCGTAGAAGAACACGTTGATACCCAGCACAGCCAAAAGCGTTCCCGCCAAGGTCAGATTTTCACCGCTGTATCCGCCCAAAAGCGCCATAACAGGGCCGGCTAAAACAGCCAAACCTACCGCGCAGGGCAGGCTGAGCAGACCTGTGATTCTGGCAGCGGATTCCTCGGTGGCCTTTGCGCCGCTACTGTCCTTTGTGGCAAGAAACGCGGTAATGGCAGGCAGCACAGAGGTGGTGATGGGCACCATAAAGGAGCAGGGCATATTAAACACCGTCTGGCACATATTGTAAATGCCCTTAGTGATATCGGCGGTGTTTTGGCTCATTCCGCCGGAAGTGAGAAGCTGCCCCATATACAGGTTGGTTTCCAGCACCGTCAGCACCTGCAGGCCTGCCGAGCCGATGGTGATCGGTACAGCGATGGCAAGTAACTGCTTGGCGGTTTTGCCGTAGGAAAGGGGTAAATCCCCGGTGGCAGGCAGCTCTCCATAAGCCGGCCGCTGCTGAAAGTTCAGATAAATCGCAGACACCAGGCAGCTCACCGTTACACCCAGAATGGCTGCGCCGGCGGCATAGGCAACGCTGCCGGTTTGGGAAATGACCCAAAGGGCCAGCGCCAAACCCACCACCAGCTTAAAGCCTGCCTCCAGAATCTGGGAGTTGGAGGTGGGACGCATATTGCCTTGCCCCTGGAAAAAGCCCCGATAGGTTGACATAATACACATCAGCAAGGCGCAGGGACCCAGACAGAAGATAGCAACCCAGGCATCGGGCTGCTTTTGGAATGCCGCCAAAGGACGGGCAAAGCCCATCATCAGCGCGGTGCTTAACACACCCAGCGCCAGGAAAATACCCTTTGCGGTGGCATAGACCCGACGGACCTGGTTGTAATTGCCCAGGGCGCTGGACTGGCTGATCAGCCGGCTCATCGCAATGGGAAGACCCGCGGTGGAAATCATCAGCAGCACCATATAAATATCGTAGGCGGTGACAAAATAGCCATAGCCCTGGTCGCCGATAATCATTTTCAGGGGGATTTTATAGAACGCGCCAATCACCTTTACAATGGCGGTGGCCAAAGCAAGGAGAGCTGCGCCGTGCAGGAAGGTTTGCTTTTTGCTTACTTGGCTCATACTTCCTCCTTTTCCATCACCTTAGGAATGGCATATTCCATCATTTCCGCTACAATTTTATTCAAATCCAGAGTGGGGAATTGGCCGTTTTGGTAGAGAATCTTACCCCGCACCATAGTCATAGCCACATCGCCGCCCTTGGCGGAGAAAACCAAACTGGAAATTACGTTGTGACAGGGAATCAGGTGGGGCGCAGAGAAATCCACAAGGATAATATCCGCGTCCAAACCCTCCTTCAGCATACCGCATTCCTCGCCACGGCCCTGGGCGCGGGCGCCGCACACGGTTGCCATCATCAGCGCCGCGGCGGCAGGCAATACGTCTGCATCGCCACCGGCTTGCCGTGTTTGCAAAGCCACCATACGCATCACCTCAAACATATCCAGATTGCCGCTGGCAATGGCGCTGTCTGTGCCCAAAGCCACGTTCATACCCGCCTTTACGCAATCTGTAACGGGGGTGGGGGCATAGCCCTGCTTTGCGCCGCCAATGGGAATGGCCACGGCGGAGGCTTTGTATTTGCCCAGCAGTTTCTGTTCGTTTTCTGTCAGATGGGCGCAGGTAGCGGCGGTCACAGGCACACGGAACACTCCGTGGCAGGCCATAAGCTCTGCC
Organism: Faecousia sp.; assembly: GCA_045587845.1. Lineage (GTDB taxonomy): Bacteria > Bacillota > Clostridia > Oscillospirales > Oscillospiraceae > Faecousia. Next base: position 8,381 of record JAZNDB010000004.1, on the reverse strand, counting down.
GGTGTCAGACCGGTACGTTCTTCACAATCCGCAACCTCCTCAGCAGATTCTGCCAAGTGCATCTGCAGACCCAGTTTTTGCTCTGCCGCGTAGGCAGAGATAGCCTCCCACAACTGGTGGTTGGAGGTGCATTCTGCGTGAATACCCGTGTCAATTTTGATGCGGCCATTGTCGTAATTGTGCCATTTTTCCACAGCCTGGACAAGGAGCTTGCAGCCGGGGTCAGCATCAAAATCAAAATCCTCGCTGTCGTCCACAAAGCGGGTAGCTGCCAAAGCGATATTAGCCTTGATGCCGATTTCCGCCGCGATTTCGGCGGTGACTTCCGGAGAATAATACAGGTCGGAAACCGAGGTCACACCAAACCGCAGACATTCGGCAATGGCAAGCTGAATGGCCGCCCTGCCGGCGCGCTCGTCCATTTTGCTCTGCCGGGCAAGGAGCTGCTTCAGCGCCTCCACCTTGGTGGCATCGTCCAGATAATTCCGCAAAACGGCGGTGGGCAAATGGGTGTGGCAGTTGATCAGACCGGGGAGCGCCACCATACCGGTGCCGTCAATGATGGTTTTGGGCTGCTGGGCAGGGGCAGTTTTGCCTATATAGGCTATTTTGCCGTCAGCAATGCCCAAATATGCGCCAAAGAGCACATCCATTTTTTCATTCATCGTTACCACGGTGACGTTGGAAATTAAGGTATCCAAATGAACACTTCCTTTGAAGATGGGATTATGTAAAAAATACGGCCTTGGCTCTCCCTCTGGGAGAGCTGTCAGCAAAGCTGATTGAGAGGGTTCTTGCAAAATTGGAACAACCCTCTCCGTCTTCGCCTGCGGCGAATCCACCTCCTCCAAAGGGGGAGGCAAGGGGGTTACAACAACGAGAACAGCTCCTCTTTTTGCCGCAAAACGTCGTCAAGCTGTTCAATGTACTGCTCGGGGAATTTGGGGTTGTGGAAACCTTCCAGCTTTCCTGCGGGGAGGTTGACCTTGTTCATACCGCCGCCGCCCAGGGACAAAATGGTGTGGCTTTCCTCCATCATATAGATGTTGTAAAGACAATCCAGACCGTTCCGGCTCCAGCCCACGTTCTCGAAAGAGCCGGACATATACTTCTGCCGGTACAGGTAATAGGGCTTGTAGCCCAGTTTCCGCAGGGTGGTGTTGGCATAGTCCACCATTTGGGCGACCTCCTCACAGGCAGGAAGCGCCACCCGCTTTTCAAACAAATCTGCGCCCTTTTTCAGCGCCAGGGTATGCACAGTGATGTTGGCGGGATTTAAGCTTGCCACAGTGTCCAGACTGCGGCAAAAACCTGCGAAACTGTCTTGGGGCAGACCGGCAATCAGGTCCATATTGATGGCTTTGAAGTCTGCGTCCACCGCCTGGTTATAGCTATTTAACACGTCCTGGGCGGTGTGGGGTCTGCCGCAGGCCTTTAAAACCGCATTTTCCATCGTCTGGGGGTTGATGCTCATACGGTCAGCCCCGTGGGCGCGGATAACGCGCAGCTTTTCGGCAGTTAACGTGTCGGGACGTCCGCCCTCCACGGTAAATTCCATACACCGCGTCAGGTCAAAGGTGTCAGAAACTCTGTCCAAAAGCCGGGCCATTTGGTGGCTTGTTAAGGTGGTGGGTGTGCCGCCGCCTATATAGATAGTACGAATGGTTTTGCCGGAATTTGCCAACAGTTTTCCAGTGTGGGCCAATTCCTTGTAGAGCGCCTGCAAATAAGGCTCCAGTAAATCCGTCCGTTTGCCCACCGTGCGGCTGACAAAACTGCAGTATGCGCAGCGGGTTGGGCAGAAAGGAATGCCGATATATAAAGAGATATCGTCGGGCGTGGTCTTTTTCACCGCCTCCACGGTGGAAACGGAACAATCCAGCGCCAGAGTCCGACGTTCAGGGGTGACGAAGTACACGTCCTTTAAGAGCTTGTCGGCAGATTGCAGGCTACCGCCTTCCAAAAGGTGCTTGCTGGAGAGCTTGGTGGGCCGCACCCCGGCCAATGCCCCCCAGGCGGGCGGGTTGGGCAGGTGGTCAAGGGCAGCAATATACAGGCTCTGTTGCAGGATTTGACGGCGCAGCCGTACCGTTTCGGTTTCCTTTTTCAGCCGACGCACCCCGCGGGTTTTTCTGCCGTCTATTTCAATTTCTGTAATGGCGGTGAGGTAGGTGTTTCCCCGGGTCAGCCGGGACAGGGCGCTGCCCTCTGTCTGGGGAAACAGGCTGAGCAAAAGCTGCTCCACCGCGTATCGGTCGTCGTGACCGTGAATGGTTAATTTCATACAATTCGTCCTTATGAAAGGTATGTAGGGGCGAGCATTGCTCGTCCTTTATTGCAAAAAAGGAACGCAGGCGGACGAGCAATGCTCGCCCCTACAAAGCTTATTGCAAATAGGGATTATCGTTTCTTTCCTCGTCCAGGGTGGTAGCCATACCGTGTCCGGGCAGGACGCGGAAATCACCGGGCAATGCTTTCAGCCGCTGCAAAGAGTTTTGCATTTGGGCAAAGCTGCCGCCGGGGAAATCCGTTCTGCCAATGGAATCCTGAAACAGGGTATCACCGGAGAAAAGCACGTCTTCTGCCAGCAGGCACACCGAGCCGGGGGTATGCCCGGGGGTGTGGAGTACCCGCAGGGTCAGCCCTGCCAGGGTCAAAGTATCTCCCTCGCCATAAGTATGGGTGTAATACAGAGGGCCTGCGGTCATTTGCTCCGGCTGGGAAAGTTCCGCTTCGTGAATATATACCTTACAATCGGTGTCAAGGACCAAATTTTTTACCGCCCCCACGTGGTCAAAATGCCCGTGGGTCAGCAAAATTGCGGAAACGGTCTTTCCCAAAACTTCCACTCTGTTCAGCACTTGCCCGGCTGCATAGCCCGGGTCGATGATGATGCAATCGTCAGAGCCTTCACCCCACACAATATAGCAATTGGTTTGGTATGCCCCGAGAGGCAGTATTTCGATATGAACCATAGCGCGCTCCTTTTTGTCGGCATTACGGCGGGACCAAGGCCCCGCCCTACAGATTCTTTCGAGAGCAGGAGTAGGGCGGGGGCTTGCTCCCGCCGAACAATTGTCAATTTCTTCTGGGTGTTCCCAGCAGTTCGTCGGTGTCTAAGATGAGGGTCACAGGGCCGTCGTTGACGGATTCCACCTGCATATCCGCGCCAAATTCTCCGTGCTGGGGAGGATACCCCAATTCTTCGCAGATGGCGAGGAATTTTTTGTACAGTTGGTTACCCAATTCCGGACCTGCAGCGCCCACAAAGCTGGGGCGGCGACCCTTACGGCAGTTGCCATAGAGGGTAAATTGGCTGACAACCAGCACTTCTCCCTTAACATCGTCCAGACCCAGATTCATTTTGCCGTTTTCGTCCTCGAAAACCCGCAGACCCAGCGCTTTTTCTGCCAGGTAGCGGCAAGTTTCTTCCGTATCCTCCGGGCCAACGCCCAGCAGAATCAGAAAGCCCTGTCCGATTTTTCCGTTTACTTTGCCGTCAATGGTGACGGAGGCGGATTTTACTCTTGTGAGTACTGCGCGCATTTTACATCTCTCCTAATCGTGTCATTGCGAGGAGACGAAGGCGACGTGGCAATCTCAAGTATGGAACATAGATTGCCACACCAGTGTGCGCACTGGTGTGCAATGACAATGAAAATAGCAAGTCGTTGGTTGACGGTTAGTTCTGCCCTCTGCGAGAGCCGATGACGTCCCGGATATTCAGTAGTTTGTTGCGGATAGAATCCAGTTCCTCCACATTTTTCACTTCAAATCGCACCGTAAACACGCTTCTGCCGTTGGGCAGGTCTTTGCCGTTAAGCTCCTTGACGCGGATACGGGCGGTGGTCATAGTGGTAGCCACATCCAGCAAAAGTCCGTCGCGGGTGATGCAGTCCAGCTCCAGGGTGGTTTCAAAGGGCTGGTCATCCACCTCTGCCCACCGTACCCGCACCCAACGGGCCGCCTGATGGGGCTCATCCCGATCCTGGGCGTTGGGGCAGTCAATTCTGTGGACAGACACGCCGAATCCCTTGGTGATAAAGCCGATAATGCCGTCGCCGGGAACGGGGGTACAGCACTTGGCGAATTTAATCATACAGGATTCGATATCCTCCACGATGACACCGTTGACGCCGTGGCGGTTGGGCTTTGCGGTTGTGTCGGGTTTGGCAGCCAAAAATGCCTGCTTTTCGCTGTTTTGCAGCTTTAAGGCGCGGTTGATATCGTCACGGATACGACCCACTGCTTTCACAGCGGTTAAGCCGCCGTAGCCGATGGCGGCATACATATCCTCCCAGGAATCAAAGGCCAGCTTTTTCAGAAGCTGGGGTCCTACCTCCGGGTCTACCGTAATGGGCAGGGGCAGACCTACCCGCTTCATTTCACTTTCAAAGGAGGCTCTGCCGTGGGCCACATTCTCCTCCCGTTTTTCCCGCTTAAACCACTGCTTGATTTTGGTGCGGGCCTGGTTGGATTTGCAGATACTCAACCAGTCACGGCTGGGACCCTTGGCGGCCTTGGAGGTGATAATTTCCACAATGTCACCGTTTTGCAAGGTGGCATCAATGTTACAGATACGGCCGTTGACCTTGGCGCCTACCAGAGAGTTACCCACTCCGGAGTGGATGGCATAGGCAAAGTCGATGGGCGTTGCGCCGGCGGGCAGAGGTACAATCTTACCCTTGGGGGTGAAGGTGAACACCTCGTCATCGAACATATCGATTTTCATAGAGTTCAGGTAGTCCTCGGCATCGGTGTCCTGCTGGCTTTCCAGCAGACGGCGCACCCATTCAAAGTCCTTTTCCTCACCGTCGCCACTGCCCTGCTTGTATTTCCAGTGGGCGGCAATGCCGTATTCCGCAGTTTCGTGCATATCCCAGGTACGAATCTGCACCTCAAAGGGGATACCCTGGGTGCCGATGACCGTGGTGTGCAGACTTTGGTACATATTGGGCTTGGGGGTGGAGATATAGTCCTTAAACCGCCCGGGCACCAGATTAAACAGGTCGTGGATATGGCCCAGCACGTTGTAGCAATCGGGAATGGTGTCCACGATGACCCGGAACGCATAAATGTCGAACAGCTCATCCATCGTCTTATCCTGGGCGTTCATCTTCCGGTAAATGGAGTACACGTGCTTAATCCGCCCATAGGAGGTGTTGGTAATGCCCACAGCGTTAAGCCGTTGGGAGATGTTCTCCTGAATGGTGTGCATAAAAGCTTCGTCTTTTTCCTTGTGGGCGGACAGGTAGGAGGTAATCTCCTGATAGCTGGCGGGATCCAAATACCGCAAAGAGATGTCCTCCAGCTCCCATTTCATCTTCTGGATACCAAGACGGTGAGCCAGAGGGGCGTAGATATCCATCGTCTCCCGACACTTTTTGATCTGCTTTTCCGGGGTTTGGTACTGCATAGTACGCATATTGTGAAGACGGTCGGCAATTTTAATAAGCACAACGCGAATGTCCTTACTCATCGCCATAAACATCTTTCGCAGGTTTTCCATCTGGGCCTCCTCGGTGGAGGAGAAGTCGGCTCTCGTCAGCTTGGTAACGCCTTCTACCAACTGGGCGGTGGTAGAGCCAAACAGTTTGGAAATTTCGTCAAAGGATGCGTCGGTATCTTCAATACAGTCGTGGAGCAGAGCGCCTAAAATGGCGTCTACGTCCAGACCCATCTCCGCCACAATTTCAGCCACCGACAGGGGGTGAATGATGTAGGGAGAGCCGTCTTTCCGTTTCTGGTCCTTATGCTTTTCCCGGGCGTATTCCACCGCCTGGTCAATCAGGGTCATATCAATGCCGGGCAGGTGTTTGTTCACCGCCTGGTACATAGCCCCGTAATGTTCAGCAAAACTTTCCATTGGTTGCTCCTATCAGTTTCTGCATAGTTGGGCTGGTGTTCAAATCCGCCTTTTGTTGGGCGGGAATCAGCCGGATAGTAATATGTTTATGCAGCCGCTGGAGCTGAATCAGCCCCACGTCGGCAAAAATATCCAAACAGGTGAGTAGCTGCCCCAAAGGCAGAGCGATTTCCGCCCAGCGGACAATCTTTCTGCACAGGCAGACGGGGGTTTCCTGCAGGTCAGGTCCAAAGGCAGACAGATACCGCCATACTGCGCCCAATGTGGGGCGGTCGGGCAGTAAACGTTCTGCCGTAGCTGCATCCAGGGCGCCGTCTTGCAGACGGCGGTAGCTTGCCGTGTCGCAGGAAACGGGCAGCTTGCAGGCAGGACGGATATCCTGAATGTTCATCTGTACGGTTTTCTCCCCACGGAACTCGTTGATTTGGGGAATAAAGGCCACGTCCACCAGATCCCCTTGGGCGATAGACACAGACCCCGCGGTGGTGGAGAAGAAGATGCCGTTAAAGCCGTGGCGTTTGCTTTGCAGATGCAGTCGCAAATGCCGTCCGCCGCCCACTTGCGCAAGCGAATCCACAGTGAGATTTTCCATTACCAGCACAGGCTTGGGACAACCGTTGCCGCAGGGCTCAAGGGCGCTCAGAGATGCCACATTGGGCAACGTCAGCAACTCGGGAGGGATTACGCAATCTGCATCCAGCACGGCTTTTGCGTCGCTGTCGCAGCAGTGCTGCCTTGCCAGGCGGCATACTTCCTGCCGAAAAGCGGCAATCTGATCTCTATGGATGGTAAAGCCTGCCGCCAATTCGTGTCCGCCGTAGCTTTCCAGCAGAGGGGATAACTCCGTCAAGGCGGCAAACAGATTAAACCCGCCAAAGCTGCGGGAGCTGGCCTTGCCGTGTTCCCCGTCCAGACAAATCAGAAAGGCGGGGCAGGCAAATTCCTCGGCAATGCGGCTGGCAACAATGCCCACAACCCCTTGGTGCCAGCCCTCGTCCGCCAGCACAATGGCCTCGGGAAGCTGGTCTGTGGGGAGCATTTCCAGCACCTGGTTGTAGATTTCGGCCTCTACGCCCTGCCGCGTTTTGTTCAAATCATAGAGGGCTTTGGCAAGGTCCGCGCCCTTTTGGGGGTCGTCTGTCAAAAACAGCTCCACCGCCAGGTCAATCTGACCCATACGGCCTGCCGCGTTGATGCGGGGGCAGAGCATATAGCCTACCGTGGTGGCGGTAAGAGAGTGGGGCTCGCAGCCGCATTGTTCCATTAGCGCGGAAAGACCGGGTCTGCGGGTGGATTTCAGCATAGCAAGACCCTGGGTTACAAAACGGCGGTTTTCTCCCTGCAGAGGCATTACGTCAGCTACCGTTCCCAGACAGACCATATCCCCATACTGGGCAAGCAGCGCCTCCTGGTCGGCAGACAATGCGGCAGCCAGCTTAAAGGCAACACCCACGCCGGAGAGGGTTTTGTGGGGGTAACCGCCGTCGGGGCGGTGAGGATCTACCACCGCAATCACGTCGGGCAATTCGTCCTTACACTCGTGGTGGTCGGTAATCACCAGATCAATGCCCAGTTCTTTGCACAGGCGGGCTTCGTCCATCGCGGTAATGCCGCAGTCCACGGTGACAATCAGCTTGACACCCAAACCGTGGAGATATTCAATGGCAATGGCGTTCAGGCCGTAGCCCTCCTCCAGCCGTCCGGGGATATAGGGCACAACGTCGCAGCCCTGCTTGCGCAGAAAATCTGTGAGCAGACAGGGGGCGGTGATACCGTCCACATCGTAATCGCCGAAAATGGCGATTTTTTCGCCCCGGTCCATAGCAAGACCCAGCCGTCCTGCCGCCAAATTCATATCCGTGAGCAGATAGGGGTCCAACAGGGGCGCAGCGCAGTCTAAGTAATTGTTGGCCTCTTCTGCATCTGCCAAACCTCTGCCAGACAGCACCATTGCCGCCAGCGGCGCATAGCCGCCTCCCACCAAAGCGTTGACCGCATCTGTTTTTGGGGCGGTCGTTTTCCATACTTCGTATTTCAAGCCATAACACATCCATTATATCATTTTTTTGATATTATACCAAAAAAATGCGCAATACACAATAGAAAAGTTCTAAAACAAGGACAGGCAGAATAAATTGAAAATGCAGAAGCCGGTGTAAAGGCCCCCTTGTGTAAAGGGGGCTGTCAGCCGAACAGGCTGACTGGGGGATTGCCGATGACAAAACAGCACAATCCCTCCGTCTTTGCCTCCGGCAAAGCCACCTCCCTTTACACAAGGGAGGCTTCATTCTCTGGAGGTGTGTTATGAAACGGTTTTTGTGTTTGTTGTTGATTGTGTTGGCGGTGCTGACAGTGCCTGTTTCGGCGGTGGATATGAATATCCCTGCCAAAAGCGCGTTGCTGATGGATGTGGCAACGGGAACGATTCTCTATGAACAGGACGCCCATACCCCCTTAGCCCCGGCCAGTGTCACCAAGGTGATGACGATGCTGCTGATTATGGAGGCCATTGATG
>JAZNDB010000003.1:0-6845 GCA_045587845.1 Faecousia sp. | reverse complement strand
GGACTGACCGAAGGTACCGTTCAGGGAGTTCTGCATAATGGTCATGGGGTGCAGCTTGACGATCTGCGCGGGCTGATTCAGCCACTCTTCGATGTCGCCGGAGCCGATGAACTCGGGGATAGGATCAACGAATGCCATATGGCCAGCCCATCCGGGAGAGGTGGAAGCGATGTCAGCGCCGCCCTCGGAGATGTCGTTGATGATCTTGGAGTAATCCTTGATGTTGGCGTTGGTGGGGAAGTGAACATTCTCCATAGGCATACGCAGTTTCTCGTCGATCTGGTAGTAGAAGTACTTGATCATAGAGTGTGCAAAACCAGCCTCATAGGTGATGGGGGCAATGTTGCCATCCTCGTCAGCCCACTCGTCCTCAGCGAACAGGTGAACCTTGGAGCAGTCAACCTGGAAGTAGTTGATCAGCTGTGCCAGAGGAATGTAGGTGTCGGGCTCAGGGTTGCCCAGAAACATAGTAAAGGTCTTGCCTGCTTCGGAAGCAGCCTTCAGGCGGGAGAACAGAGTAGCAATCAGAATGGGATGGGGGTTCATAATAACCTTAACATCAAATTCGGGGTGCCACCAGGGCTCACGCTTTTCCAGATCCTTGCCGCTCAGGCTGCGAACATATGCGCAAACCTCTTTGTCCTTAAAAGGAACAAAGTCATGGGGCTGGAAGTCAAACTTTGTTGCGGGATCGGTAATGAAATCTTTCATTGTACGGTCTCTCCTTCGAAAATTACTTTATTTACTTTCATCCAGTGATCAACAATCACCAGGTCAGCACGTTTTCCAACCGCGATTTCTCCGCGGTCATAGAACCCTACTGCCATAGCAGGGTTATAAGAAGCAAAGCGGAACACATCCACAACAGAGGCGCCCAAATGCTTCAGCGCATTGCGGCAGGCAATATCCAGCGTCAGCTTGGAACCGGCAATCTCGCCGGTCCAGTCAAAGTTGATATCGTCCACACCGTCATATCCGGGAGGAATGGGGCCGTCGCAGGCGTAGGCATCGGAAATCAGAATGATCCGGTCATCGCCCTTGATTCTACGCACCAGGCGGAGCATATAGGGATCTACGTGGATACCCATACTATCGCAGATCAGCTCTGCATAGATCTCCCGGTTGTAGTTTACAGCTTCGTCCACGCAAACACCCCGGACCTCGGGATAGAAAATGCGGTCGCCGGTGGCATTGGTGTGGTGGGTGCCAATTTTCAAGCCGTAAGGCATCAGAGCCTCCACCTGCTGAGGCGCAGCCTCAGAGTGGGCAACGGAGAATACCGCTGCGGGGTTCTTTGCCTTTACGTCCTGCACGAACTGCTCGATATTTTCCCGTTCGGGAGCCAGTCCCCAAACCTTTACCAGGTCCCAGCCGGCATCAATGATGGGCTGATACTTCTGCCTGTCCACAGGGCCGATCCAGGGGTTATGCTCCTTGTCACAGCCGAACTTGGGATTCATATAGGGGCCTTCCATATAGATGCCGCACAGGTTTTTGCAATCGGGATCTTTCATTGCCTCCCGGATCTTACCCATAGCATCTACAAATTCCTCGGTGGTCATACTGAAGTACAGCGCTGCCAAAATAGTGGTCGTGCCGTGCTTCAGGTGGTGACCTACGGCCTTGGGATTATCGTAGAAGAAAACTCTGCCGTCGGAATGGGTGTGGATATCCACAAAGCCGGGACCTACGTACTTTCCTTCCGCGTCGATAATCTCACAGCCTTCGGGAATTTCCATTTTCCGGCTTTCGCCAAAAGCGGTAATCTTGCCATTTTCCATCAGCAACACGCCACCCGGAATCAAATGGTCACGCATAACCAGAGTCGCATTGATAATCGCGGTCATTTGATGCCCTCCTTAGCGCAGAGTATCCAGCAGAGCCTTACCCTCTTTGATAATCAGCTCAGCAGTACCTGCCTTATAGCGGGAGGAACGCGCCTCGTAGCCACCCTCATCGTAGCTATCCTGCATAGGGAAGTAGCCTTCAGAGCCATTGGTCAGGCAGCAAGGCATAACCACTTCCCAACCCTCGGCTTCCTTAATGCCGCGGCCAATGCCGTTGAAGGGCTCGCCGGGGATGCCCAGCAAAGCAACCGGGCCAACGGTAACTGCGCTCAGGCCCAGGGGGAAGCTCTCAGGACCGTGTTCCAGACGGACCATACGGCCAGCTTCGGCAACCACGGTGGTCAGTTCCATAGCCTCAAAGGGAATCAAATCGTCACGACCGGCCTTGTGCAGATCGTTATACTTATGGGCAAGGGGCATATCCTCGGGCTTGGGCATATTGGAAGGCAGATCGGTTACCTTATATGCGTAGCGAATGGTGTCCACTTCCCGGTAGTTGACCTTGTCGTATACCTGCATAACTGCGCCGGCTACCACATTGGCCATATGGCGGGCGTGGCCATAGCCGCGATCTACATCGTCGAAATCGTGGAAGGTGTCGTTGAAGTCACCGTCCTTGGCGTTTACGTTCACGTGGTTGATATCGCCCTGCGCGCCATTGAAGAAGATGGCCTTGACATTGTCCAGACACTTCTCCAGACGGCGGCGGAACATACCGGGCCAGTCAGCGGAAATCTTATTGCCGCCGATGACGTCGGGGTGACAGCCCATATTGGCCAGCACGATGGTCTCCGCGCCTTCACGGTCAAAGCGAATCACATTCACGCGATCATCAATATCGCCAATGGGATGCAAAATGTCGGGGTTGCCTACGCCGGGGTTGGTGCGGACCTTGCCGTCCTTCATACGGAAGCGGCGAACAAAGGCAATGTTGGGCGCCTTACCCACAGCCCAGCCCATCTTGGCAGGCTTCAGGTCTTCCAGCGCAAAGACCGCTACATCCACAAACCGCTTGCCCACAAACTCGGTATACTCCTGCACCAGCTCGTTTTGGCTGTTCAGCTCCAGAGTTGCGGAGGTGTGGCTATGGGTGGAGTGGATAAAGATACCCTCTGTGGGCACGCCGGTCTTCTGGGAGATGCTTTCCCGATAGACCTTTACAAGATTTGTAGGCACGTGAAGATTGTCAATGGACATCAGCAGAGTCTTGGATTCGCCGCAAGACAGCGCTACTGCAACAATTTCCAGATCGTCCAAAATGCCGTCAGCATAGCGAACTTTGAAATAGCCGTTGATGGGAATACCCAACATAGGGTTGATATTTACCTTGCTGTATCCAGCTTGTAAAGTATTCATAAATACCTCCAAACACGGTCAAAGAGAATTATCTCTTCTTCCACTCGTCGTACTGCTCCATATATGCCTTTTCCTCGGCGGGGAACTTACGCAGAGTGTTTACAACCTCACCGTTGTTGTACTTGCGGTCGCCCATATCCTCGGTAGTACCGAACAGGGTCAGGTTAACCTGACGGGGACGTGCGCGGACGTGGTCCCAGTCGATGAAGTAGATATGAGCGAACTCGCCCAGATCCAGCTTGCCGTCCTTGATGGTCAAGGTTTCGCTGCGGCCGAAGAAAACAGAGCGCAGGTGACCGTCGGTGTTCATAGAAGTGAAGTTGCCGGGCTCGTCAACGTAACGGCCAAACTGTGCGTGTACGGGGCCGGGGTGACGGTAGTCGCCTTCGTTCACATAGTCGGGAATCATCTTGCGCATAATGTCCAGCAGGTCGTGCTGCAGGTACTCCAGATCGAAGGTGTCGAAGTCGTGAGAGCACTCCTGAATCATAACGGAGCAAGTGGTGTGGTGAGAAACTACGGAAACAGTACCGTTCTTGATGCCGGACTCTTCTACGATCTTATGTACATCGATAGAAATGTCGTGGAATGTGGGAACCCAACCACGGGACTGCAACTGAATTTCTTTCTGAATCATTTTAAATTCCATTTTGTTTTACCTCCAACAAAATTTAATTATTTAATTTCGCAACCGGCCTTTCGCCGGATGCGGATATTACATTAGTGACGCTCGTCCCAAGCCTTACGGACGGCAGCAATCATCTCGTCCACCATAGCAGCGCGGTCAGCGGCTTTTGCTACGCCGGAAGAGGAACCGGTGGCATCTGCGCCGGCGATGATGGTGTTATACACGTCGGTGCCATTGGCAATGCCGGCAGCGGTCAGCACCAGAATGTCAGCATTGACGCTCTTAACACACTTGGTAGCGGCCTCCACGTACTCAGGACCGACGCTTACGCCGGTACCGATCAGCTCGGAAGGCTCGGCAACGATGATATCGGGATTGAGGGTAGCAATCTTAGAGGCATCTGCCATAGAATCGGCGCAAACAATAGTAGTCAGACCCACTTCATCAGCGCGCTTGATGGTAGCTGCCAAAGTATCAAAGTCCAGAGGCTTTTCCACGTGGTTCAGCATAACGCCCTCTGCCCCGGCAGCCACAAGGGACTCAGGCAGAATGTCTGCCAGACCGCGGCCCACGGGAATGGGGTCCATATGCGGGGCAAACACGTGAATGTGCTTGGTGTTCTCCTTTACCCGGCGGATATCTACCACGGGGCAAGTGAACAGAATGTCTACGCCGTACTTTTCGGAGGCAGCATCAGCGGCCTGCGCCAGCTCCAGAATCTGATCGCCGTACAGGTAGGACTTGGGGCCAATCTCAAAGAAAGGCGCCTTAATTTTGCAATTACTCATTTTGTCATCTCCAAATATGTATTTTATCGAAGGCTGTCGAGTAGCGCGACGCCCTCCTTGATGATAATTTCAGCAGTGCCTGCTTTAAAACGGGAGGAACGCGCTTCGTAGCCGCCCTCATCGTAGCTGTCCTGCATAGGGAAGTAGCCTTCGGAGCCATTGGTCAGACAGCAGGGCAAAACCAGATCCCAGCCCTCAGCCTTCTTCAGACCCAAGCCCACACCGTTAAACGGCTCACCAGGTACACCGGCCAGCGCTACATTGCCAATAGCAACGGCAGACAACGTCATACCAAAGGATTCTGGTCCGTTCTCCAGGCGTATCATACGGGCAGCCTCCGCCACCACGGTAGTCAGTTCCATACCCTCAAAGGGAATCTCGTCATCGCGACCAGCCTTGTGCAGATCGTCATATTTACGGGCAAGCGGAATGTCTTCGGGCTTTGGCATATTGGAAGGCACTGTAATCTCTCCCAGTTTGCTGCGGATGCGATCTACCTCCACATAGTTGACCTTGTCGAAAACCTGCAAAACTGCAGCGGTCATCACATTTGCCATATGGCGGGCGTGACCGTAACCGCGGGCAACATCATCGAAATCGTTGAACATATCGTTAAAATCGCCGCCCTTGGCGTTCACATTCACGTGGTTCACATCGCCCTGCGCGCCGTTAAAGAAAAGCGCCTTTACATTGTCTAAACTCTTTTCCAGCCGACCACGGAACAAAGTGGGCCAGTCGCCGGAAATCAGGTTACCGCCCACCACATCGGGGTGACAGCCCATATTGGCAAGAACAATTGTGTCGCCGCCCTCACGGTCGAAGCGAAGAACGTTTACACGCTCGTCCACATCACCGATGGGGTGCAGAATATCGGGATTGCCCACACCGGGATTGGTGCGAACCTTACCGTCTTTCATACGGAAGCGACGGACAAAAGCGATGTTAGGCGCATTGCCCACTGCCCAACCCATCTTGGCAGGCTTCAAGTCATTAAGAGCCATTACCGCAGCGTCAGCAAACTTTCTGCAGAGCATTTGGCCATATTCCTTTACCAGCTCACGCTTGCTTTCATCCACACCAGACACCTGCATACCGTTGATGCCATCTAAGTTTACCACAGGGCCTGTGTGGGTGTGGGTGGAATGGACGAAGATCTGATCCGGTGTCAGGCCGGTGGCCTTGCAGATATGCTCACAGATCACTTTCTGTACCGCTGTGCTGATGAAACACAGGTCTGCGCTCATTAAAACAACCTTGTCCTCCCCTGTGGAAAGGGCCAGCGCATTGATTTCTAGCTCATCCAGCACACCTTCGGCATACCGGGCCTGGAAATAGCCCACGATTTCCGTTCCCAGTGCAGGCGTGATATTCACACGGCTAAAACCGGCTTGCAATGCGTTCATATTTAACACCTCATTTTGGCATAGCTTTACTTATACTTATAATACTCTCAAATGGCAAGTTTGTCAATTGATACCAACCATTTTTAGCCGTTTTTTGTGAATCCTTTTCCTATTTTTCCTTTTATCTGTTTGTAAAAATTTTTCTAGACCTTGAAGGTGTAAATTATTTGTGGTATAATTTTGAAAAATACCATTTTGGGAGGATTTTTTATGAAACCTGAAAGTCTGAAAGCAATCCGCGACGCTTACATTATTGAACGGGATTGCATTGAGGAAATGATCGCCTACATTGACGACGCACAGTTTGCCAAGGCTGTGGAGTTACTCTCCAACGCGCCCCGTATCGGCACCTGCGGCTGCGGTCACTCCGGCATTATCTGTCAGCATATGGCCCATTTGATGTGCTGCATTGAACGGCCTTCCCGCTTCATTTCTCCTGCAGAAGCTGTCCACGGTGCAACAGGCTTTTTACAGGCCGGCGATGTGATGATTTTCGCTTCCCGGGGCGGAAAGACCAAGGAACTGCTGCCCATTGTGGATATCTGTAAGGCAAAGGGCGTTTCTATCATTACCGTTACCGAAAATATGGAATCTCCCCTGGCCCAGGCGGCTGACGTTGTGCTGAAACAGCACGTAAACAAGGAAACTGACAAGTGGAATGCCCAAGGCACTACCTCCACCACCGCCCTGTGTATGATTTTCCACGCTTTGCAGGCTGCCGTGATTGAAGAAACCGGCTATCAGGCAGAGCAATTCGCCCTGATTCACCCCGGCGGAGCTGTGGGTGAACGTCTGAACAACAAACCCCTGTAATTTTACTGCT
>JAZNDB010000002.1:0-5538 GCA_045587845.1 Faecousia sp. | reverse complement strand
CTCGGCGCACCCCGGCTCCCGCCGGCAGATGTCCTTCAGCTGCTCACCCACCATCCACGGGGCAGTGTTCTCAATGCCCTTCTGCAGGGCCTCAATTTTTTCAAATACGTCCATATTTGCCTCCTGTAATATTCTGCTTGCCTAAAACAGGAAGCTGTGGTATAATACCTTTGCAGCCTCCTGTAGGTTGTCTTGTGAATCTTGCGGTGCCTAACCTTGCGCGGTCATAGGCACCGTATTTTTTTGCGCCCTTTTTTCACCGAAATCAATATGTAACGTGTCACGCGTCTTGTGATGTAATAGCCATAACCCTCTGTCATTGCTGAGCACTACTGTTTTTCCCTCCGGATCGATGCCATTTTCTCTGCAAATATCCATTTCCTCCGGGGTTAAATTCCGAAACTCACCTGCCATAGCTGCCTCCCTTCTCGCAAGCGCTTGCGATTTTATCGATTATCCGGAACTCCTTTGTTTCCCGGTGACAGATAATCAGACTGCTGGGCAGTTCCCGCGCCACTGTCCAATAATGCGGTGAAAGCCCCGCCTTCTGAATAACCTCCTGCTGGGCTTTATTGGGTGTCGCGTTCTTCTGTGCCATAGAACACCATCCACTTCCCGGCAATTCGCCCCGCCGTAAAGCAAGCCATACACACCAGCACCAGCGCCGCAGATACCGCCACCTGCGGTGCAAGCAGGCCGGCAAACTCCAATACCATTGCCAACGCCGCACCCATGGCATAGAGCAGAGCCTTGTTGATCTGCTTGTGTAGCTTCCGCTTTGCCAACATTTCCTCAAACCGGCAGCGGGCATTGTGCCGCTCCACATCGTTTACGATGCTGTCCCACCCACTGGTGAGATTTAATCCTATAGGTTGATTCATATTGTATTTCCTCCTTATTGATATTCCTTTGCCAACGCGCGAATATCCTGCGTGGTTTTACCGAAGGCCTTCAGAAGCTGAGGAATATCCAAATCCATTGCCTTGTTCAGCTCATAAAGGTCTTCTATCTTGATTCTCTCCGGGTGCTTTTCCATATAGCTGACTTTCTGCTGTTTTACACCCATCTTTTCTGCAAGGTCGGTCTGGGTCATATCCTGCAATTCCCTGTGAGAGGCAAGATATTTACCCAGCGCCTTCATTGCATACTTTTTTGCGTTTAACGCAACCTTTGGCATATTTGCCTCCTTTCAGTACAATTTGTTGGACTTGATGATTGCTATTCTTGGGGTGTGTCCTGGATATCAAGAATTTCACAGATCGCCTTGACTACCTTTGGGGTATTTAACTGTCCTGTCATAACCTTGTGTAAATACGACCCATCGAAATAAAGCCCTGTCTTTTCTGCCACCTGCTCAATTAACCAAGACTGTTTTTGCTCCAAGTCCACCAAACGCTTTTTTACCTTCTTACCAAAAGCTGTGGTCTTTGCCGCTTCCACGTATTCACCGCCTTTCTATTTTGTCTTGACATTTACGTAAATATGTAATATATTGTAGATACCACTCAACAACACTTACGTCATTACGTCCTGCTGGCTCTATGATATTACGTCAATCCGTAATTGTCAAGATATATTTACGGCATTACGTAAATTTGGCGAAGTGTACAAGAAAGGGACTACAAAATATGTCTAATTTGTACAGTCGCATTGATCAGTTGTGCAAAAACCGAAAAGTTTCTATCACCGTTATGTGTAAGGAAGCAGAAGTCAGTCGCGCATCTTTATCTGATTTGAAGATGGGTCGCAACCAGAGTTTATCTGCGGATACTCTCTCTAAAATTGCCGCTTACTTTGGGGTGTCTGTTGACTACTTACTCGGTAGTGAAACAGAAAAAGCGCCCACCGTTTCCGATGAGCGCGATATTCTGGATGATATCGATATTGGATTTTACCAAGGCTTTAAGGAACTGGATGAGGCAGATAAACAAGTTCTGCGCGATATGGTTCGGGTTATGCGTGAGCGCAGAGGCAAAAAGGAGAAATAGCGATGAGAATTTTTGATACCATAAGGAAAATGTTTTTCTCATCAGTAGCTACAGCTTCTACTTATAATGATGATCTCCTGCCAGAAGAGAAAGCATTGCTTTCTAAAATATCCAAAATAAATGCTAAAGATGGAACCCTATCACCCGAGCTATATCAAGAATTTCGTGATTATGAAATGAATTGGCTAGAGCGACATTACGATTTCAATACTATTGATGGTGTCAATTCTATTGCTGTATCTCCAAACCTGCCGGGTGCCCCTTCCCCTGCGGGCTCTATGAAAGGTCACACCGGTGAAGTCTATTACTACCTAAGGCATAAGGCCTATACACACGAAGAGGCCGGAAACAGTGATCTCGCACTGGCCTGTATGAAGAAATCGGTTGCATTAGTTAAATGTCGCTCGTATTTCTCTTCTGATGATCTGTTGCCTCTCGTTAAGATGCTGGCTCGTGCAGGTCGCGTTGAGGAAGCATTTGCCGAATTACGAGCCATTGAAAAATACTTCTCTGCATCGTTAGATTGTGACCGCGAAATTGAAGCGGAAATACGCCGAGGACGCGAGCAAAGAGATTTCCTGTGGATTCAAGCAAATCTTCCGGACAAATGCCCTAAATCTATATCGAGCTATCGCAGAATGAAAACACAAAACACAAAAAACTATCAACTCTTGAAGCAGTTGGCTGCCAATCACGGCAGAGACATTTAATGCTATGTCACCCATCTACGACCGCATCCACACCCTCTGCACCCAACGCAAAATCACCCCCTGCAGGCTCTGCTCCGAGCTGGGTATCAGCCGGGGAATCATTACCGACCTGAAAATGGGCAGAAAAAAAGACCTCAACGCCACAACGGCCTACAAGATCGCCAAGTACTTTGGCGTCTCCGTAGGATACCTGCTGGGGTACGAGGACAAATAAAAAACCGCCCCGGCAGCACCGGGGCGGAAATTCCTCTATTTTCTTAGTATGATCTCCCAATCCTTTGGGAATCCAATGTGCCGCAAAGAAACATCTTCCCGATATTGTTCAAACAGTGCACTTAACTGCGGCAAGATTTCTGTATTCCATTTTTCAGCACTGGGATACAGTGATGCTAATGCTAAAACTGCACCCCAAAGCTGATGTATTTGCTTTGGTCCAGCAGATACATTGGCAGGTGTTGCAGGGAATATTCTATAGTATAGCCGTCCATAGTGCGCACATATGTTACGAAGGTCAGTACAGCACCGAAGCCAACTAATTATGTTCTTCGGTACAGTATTGTAGATTTCTTTAGCGATCTCCTTTTTGTCGGTTGTTTTCATATCACTATAGAAACGCGAAAGCATACCAAATGTGAACAGTTCTGTAATAACCCAAACAGGAAAACGGCCCCCATAGTTTTTTTGGTGGTGCAACACAAACGCCGACCGACTATTACTTGCTATTTCTCGGTCTATTCCTTCACGAAATTTCTCAGCCTCATGCCGGTCAGAATAATTCGCAGGGTTCATATATCCTTCCGCGCCATATTTGTGCGCGTGATAATAGGCAAATTTCGACCGAAGGAAGGTCTCTATTTCTTCCAACGCTGCAATCAGAATGCCCCTAAGTTTGCGATCAAATTCGTAAATTCGGTAAATAGTACTGAACCGGGTCCCTTCTTTGTAGCAACCATCGGGTTGTTTGAATGGCAACAAATATGCGGTTAGTCGATAGTAGCTAATGGTTTCCAGTACAGCAATGCATTGCGCCGGATTATCCACAATTACATTCCTTTTTTGTAAGAGTTCCAATTGCTCTTGATATGTTGTCGGTTTCTTTAGTTCAGGCATGTACTTTCTCCAGAATAATAAAATGCCCTCCCTGGGACACGTCACACGTTTCCGTGGAGAGGTGCGGGAGGTCCTGTTGTCACTATTATACACACTGTGCACTAGAAAGTAAACTGTTCAATTTTCACAAAAATGCTCTGCCACTTACATATTTTGTCAAAAAATTAACAATTTTTAGCATTTTGTTCTTTTTATGCACGCCACATTTCCAAAACCATTTATATAAAATAAGCAAATAACCGCCCCGGTGCGCCAACACCGAAGCGGTAATATAGAACACCACCCACACAAACCAAGTATAGGGAGACTCTACCTTTTTATGGTAGCATGCTCGGAAAGGAATGTCAATGAAGAAGAATGTGGATCTGAAGATCCCCAATATTATACAGCTACCATCCGGCGCCTATAGCACAAAGGTTATGGTCAATGGTGTGAGAATTACCATAACAAAGGACACCCAAGAGGAATGCGCTGCCGAAGCCACCGCGATTAAGTACGGTGCCAAGGAAGCGAAACGAAAAGAGAAAACCAAGAGTCTTTCTCTTTCAGACGCACTGGATTCCTATATCGATGCCCGCACTGGCTCCGCCTCACCATCGACCATATACGCCTACACGCGATACAAGGCAAATTGCTTTCAAAATATGATGAAAACTGATGTGTTCACCACCACGGATGAGCAGTGGCAGGCAGCAATCCGCCGGGAGGCAAAAGGCAAATCTCCTAAATACATCGCCAATGTCTGGGGCCTTATTTCTGCTGCTATTCTGGAATCTACCGGTAAAAAGCCCCGGGTCAACCTCCCCGCTAAAGAAAAGAACGAGCGACCTTACTTAGAGCCGGAGCAAGTCAAAACCTTTGTAGAAGCCATTAAGGGAGAGACCGTAGAAATTGCAGCTCTTCTTGCCCTATCTTCCCTGCGCCGTTCTGAGATCAAAGCGCTAACATGGGACTGCGTAAATCTCGAAAAGAAAACAATTGCAGTCAAAAGCGCAATGGTATATGCCGGCAAGGATAGCGGTATGGTGCACAAAAAACAAAATAAGACCTCTGCTTCCAGTCGGGTTATCCCAATCATACCGCCCCTTGAAGAAGCCCTGAAGATCTCAAAGCAAACGGAAGGGTATGTTGTCCCTTATAACGGCTCATGGCTCTATCAGCGAATTAACGAGATATGTAGCGCCAACGGTCTGCCTGAGGTGGGGGTGCACGGTTTGCGACACAGTTTTGCCTCTCTTGCATACCATCTGCAAATCCCGGAAAAAATTGCTATGGAGATCGGCGGCTGGTCTGATGACGGCACAATGCGAAAAATCTACACGCACCTTGCACAAAAAGATATTGCCGACCGTGCCCAGGATTTTCGCAACTTCTTTGCTGAAGGAAACTAACCCACACAGACACTTATGGACAATCCGTGTGCAATTTGTGTGCAATTTTTATACTTTTTCTATATGTTTGCTACAAAAACTTTTTGTAAGTGCTTTCGAAAAACCAAAACTTCTCGATGCCTAAAACTTTGTAAACCTCCAAAAATATTATAAAAACACAAAGAAAATGCCATAGAATCGAAATTCTATGGCATTTTCTTTTTGGTGACCCGTACGGGAATCGAACCCATGTTACCGCCGTGAAAGGGCGGTGTCTTAACCGCTTGACCAACGGGCCTGGTAGCGGCGACCTGACTTGAACAGGTGACAGACCGGGTATGAACCGGGTACTCTACCAAC
>JAZNDB010000001.1:0-2383 GCA_045587845.1 Faecousia sp. | reverse complement strand
AGACACCTCCTTGGCGCACAGAGCTACATGGCTACGATCCGACTTACCAAACGGCGGATATGCCGGGCGCCTCCCTTTTGTTTTCCGGCGCTTCCCAATTTTCCTGCTAATTCCCCAGGCAGTTCAAGCTGAATCCCCATTGCCTCTGCCCTTGCCTGCAGCCAGTTCAGATATTTCTGGGCGATTTGCTCCATAGCCTCTTGTCCCAAAGGCGCAAAGGGTACAACAGCATCCACTCTTCCCAAAAATTCCGGTGTAAAATGCTGATGCAAGGCCTCTTCTATTCTCCCCGCATTGCCCGTGGGCTGAAAGCCCAATCCATCGCCTTTTAAGTTCCCGCCCAGGTTGGATGTCATAACGACAAGGGCATTGCGAAAGCTCACCCGACGGCCTGTGGAATCGGTAAGGACGCCCTCTTCCATAATCTGTAACAAAATTCCCGTTACATCCGGATGGGCTTTTTCCAATTCGTCCAGCAGCACCAGGCAATAGGGTCTTCGGCGCACTGCCTCGGTCAGCTTGCCGCCTTCCTCATACCCCACATAACCCGGAGGCGCGCCCAACAGCCGCGCCACTGTATGCTTTTCCATAAACTCCGTCATATCCAGACGTATCATTGCCTCTTTGCTGCCGTACAGTTCCTTTGCCAATGCGCGGCAAAGTTCGGTTTTTCCCACGCCTGTGGGGCCTGTCAACAAGATACTTGCCACAGGACGATCTTCCTCCCGCAGGCTACTGAAACCCCGGCGGACGCAATCAGCCACCTGCGAAACCGCCTTTTCCTGCCCCATCACCTGT
Source organism: Faecousia sp. (assembly GCA_045587845.1). GTDB lineage: Bacteria > Bacillota > Clostridia > Oscillospirales > Oscillospiraceae > Faecousia. The sequence goes on along the minus strand of JAZNDB010000001.1, from coordinate 1,585 downwards.
TTCTGCAAAATGGTTTCCAGTTGCAGCATACGTTCTCTTCGATTTGCTGTAAGCCTGCCCACAGGAATTCCTGTCCGCGCAGATACTGCCCACGCCACATCTGATGCTGTGACCGTTTTACTGCGTCGTCCCTCCGCGCCTTTTGCTGCCATACGCTGCATCCTATCCCGTAGCTGCGCCGCTTTTTCATATCTGCTTTCCCGTACTGCCTCTTGCAGCTCTTCTTCCAACTCCTGTCGTTGAGATGTTTTCCTTAAGCTCTGTTCCTCCATACGGGCATAGGACGCTCCCTCGTCCAACAGGTCGATGGCCTTATCCGGCAAATATAAGTCCGGCAGGTATCGTACCGACAGTTTTACAGCTTCCTGTATGGCCTCTTCGGAAATGCGGATATGGTGATGCTGTTCCAGGCTGGGTCGCAAACCGTGCAGAATGGCAAGGGTCGCCTCTTTGTCCGGCTCCTCCACCATAACCGGACGGAACCGTCTTTCCAGCGCAGGATCTTTTTCAATGAATTTCCGATACTCCTCCAAGGTGGTTGCTCCCAGCATCTGCAATTCCCCTCTCCCAAGAGCCGGTTTGAAAATATTAGCCGCATCAATCGCGCCCTCAGCCGCACCAGCACCCACGATGGTATGCATTTCATCCACGAACAGAATCACATCTCCGGTACGGCGGATTTCTGCCAACACGTCCCGCAAGCGTTCTTCAAATTCGCCCCGGTATTTTGTGCCCGCTACCAGATTTGCCATATTCAAACTGAACAGCCGTTTCCCTTTCAACTGGGGTGGTATTGCTCCGGTGGCCATTCGTTGCGCCAACCCCTCGGCAATGGCGGTTTTTCCAACGCCCGGCTCTCCTATTAAGGCGGGATTGTTTTTATTTTTACGGCTCAGAATACCGATCACCATATCGATCTCCCTCTCTCTTCCAATCACCGGTTCCATCGTAGCTGCCTTCTGTATCAAATCCTCACTAAACTGTTCCAGTAATTTCGTCATTTTTTCCTCCTTGCATTCTGATTTCCCCTGCTGCCAACGAAGTGTTTCCACAGTGTAGTTGAACAGCTCCTCTGTATCCACGTTGCTGAGCAGTAATAGTTCTCTTGCTGCCGTCCGTTCCTGCCGAAGCATTGCCAATAAAATGTGTAATGGTTCCACCTGCAGGCTGTGATGAAATCTTGCTTCCTGATTTGCGGTTTTCAAAATTCTCTGCATCTGAGAAGAAAAACCCTGTGGCAGTGGCAAACCCCGCGTACCAACACCGTACAAGACCGCGGATATCTGTTCTGTGAGCTTCGGTTCTACACCGGCCGATTGCAATAATTTCCCCGCTGTATCCGTCTGTCTGGCCATTGCAATCAGCAGATGGGCGCTGCCCACATAGCCGTGTCCAAAATCCCGGGCAATATGCGCTGCAGACAGCAAAATCTTCTGTGATTGTGTGCTATATCCCATAAGTACCTCCTACCTTGGAAGATTCTCTCCTCAGGTGAAGAAAAATATACGGCTGTTTTATAAAAAAACCATTGCATTTTACAGAAAACGTGCTAAAATAGTGTTGCATTCCTGTGGAATGCAACATA